>NZ_JBPAOH010000013.1:0-91008 GCF_050875635.1 Tolypothrix sp. VBCCA 56010 | reverse complement strand
AAGGAGACAAGGAGACAAGGAGACAAGGAGACAAGGAGACAAGGAGACAAGGAGACAAGGAGACAAGGAGACAAGGAGACAAGGAGACAAGGAGACAAGGAGAATTCAAAATTTAATACTCTCCCCCTCCCCCCCTCTCCCCCTCCCTCCCTCCCCTTGTCCCCCCCTCTCCCCATGCCCACATGCCCTAAGTAGAGAAAAATTAGTTACCCATAAATGGTGTAGAAATGTATAGAATCTTTAAAAGATATAAAATACATTTTTTTTAAATGCACACACTTGTAGCTTCTTCCTCAATGCAACTGTCTAGACCAACTCAATGCCAGCCAAAGAAGATTGTCGCACTAGGAGATAGCTTAGTTTACGGATTTGGCGATCCAGAAGGGGGAGGCTGGGTTGAGCGATTGCGGCGGTCGTGGATGTCGCCGGATAGTGCGGGTCATATTGTTTATAATTTGGGAGTGCGAGGCGATCGCACTCAACAAGTAGCACAAAGGCTAGAAATTGAATTCCGCCATCGGGGAGAATTGCGAAACCGCGTCCCCGATTTGATTATTCTCTCAGTCGGAGTGAATGATTCAGCGCGGTTGGCACGTCCTAATGGACGCAATTATACAGATTTTGCCGTGTTTGAATCAGAAATCGCTTCTTTACTTGAACAAGCACAGCAACTGTGTCCGGTGTTATTTGTTGGGATGGTGCCAGTCGATGAAGCCAAGATGCCATTTTTAGATTGTTTATATTACAATCACGCGGATCAGTATCGCTACAAAGAAGCTACTCGCATCGCTTGCAGTAAAAGACGGATTCCCTATCTTGATATTTTTCAGCGTTGGATGGGACGCAGTGAAAATTGGCGACGCAAACGTGTAAGTCAAGATGGACTTCACCCGAATACACTAGGTTATCAAGCTTTGTTAGAAGATGTGATGAATTGGGAAGCGATCGCTACGTATAATTCCCAAACAATTGCCAGCTAACATCATTTGCTGAGTCACGTATGAGAAAAAATGGCGTTGCTAGAGCGTGCGGGATGATTTGACAATACACGCCGATAAATTTGAAATATTAAAGAGACGTTCAGTCCGGAACGTCTCTACGTTTTTATTGCATCTAATCATTATTTCGCTCCACCATCATACTATATTTATTGATAAAATTTATCACTATCATTCATGACCATTACTCTGACGCCAAAAGAGAATCGCGAACTGTGGGCAGAAGCCAAAAACAACAGCCAGCAAAATTTAACAAACTTTGAATTTCTCTGCTCGCTACCCAAGCAACTTGGTAAAGGCTATATACGAAACATAGAGGTGCATCCGAATCTCTGGGTGACGATTTCGGACTATGAATATGACGATGACGTGCTGATCAAAATCCCGGATTGGGATCACCCCCTGCAATTTGGTGTTCTGCTTTCAGGCAAACATGTGGATGAATACGGGGGGCAGGTTGGGGAAGGATACACGCTGATTTCTGGCAGCGGTGTTCAACGGAAGATGACAATTGAAACACCCAAATCCCGGATTGTGAGTGTTAACATCCACATGCCGGCGGATCTGCTGGCAACTTTTTTCCCCACAGAGTCCGGAGAAATTCCCCCCCAGTTGCGCTTGCTGGCAAAGGGGAACGATTGGCAGACATTGCTTTACCCGCAAACGAATTCCGCAATTCAGTTTGTAGCACAGCAAATTGTTAGCTGTCCCTATCGAGGGATGACGAAGCGGATGTATTTACAAGCGAAGGTGTTAGAACTGATGGCGTTGCAGTTAGCCCCGATTCTCACAGATTGGGGTGGACTACAACCATCGCGGCGATTAAAAACTCCAACGATCGCTTGTATTCATCACGCCAAGGAAATTTTGCTTTCCCGTCTGGAGAATCCGCCGTCATCGGTAGAATTGGCTACTTTGGTGGGGGTGAGCGATCGCACTCTCCGACGCGGATTTATAGAACTGTTTGGGACTACAGTATTTCGCTACCTGGCTGTTACTAGCAGCACGTTTGTCAATGGTTTTAGAAGGTATTTTGGCAACCGCGCTTCGGATACCGCGAATGTTGAGCAACTTGAGATTCTCAAGGGACCCGCATCCGTTCTTTACGGTCAGGGTGAACCGGGGGGCATTCTCAATATCACAACTAAACAACCCCTTTCAACCCCTTATTACGCCGTTGATGCAACCATCGGCAGCTTTGATTTCTACCGTCCGACACTGGATATTTCTGGTCTGTTAAATGCAGACGGAACAATTCGCTATCGGTTGAATGCTGCTTATGAAAGCTCTGGTAGCTATGTAGATTTTGTTGAGTCTGACCAGATATTTGTTGCGCCCATTATCAGCTTTGAACTTGGTAAAAATACCACTTTGACCCTGGAAGGTGAATACTTCCATGTCTCCAAAGTTGAGTATCTTGCTGGTATTCCAGCAGTTGGTTCAGTAATTAAGAGTCCCTTTGGAGAAATTCCTCGCTCCCGGTATCTTGATGACCCAGAATTGGATCTAGACCTTGATCGAGTGGCGCTCGGCTATCGTTTGCAACACAAATTCAGTGACAATTGGTCAATCCGCAATGGGTTCAGAGCTGAACTTCAAAATTATGAGGAGGGTTTTGTGTTTGCAGGAAGCCTGCAAGCAGACAATCGAACCCTAAATCGTAGTGCTGGCTTTGACAAATTCGATTCAGAAAACTACGTCTTGCAGACGGATGTTTTAGGCAGGATTCAAACGGGTACTATCAAGCAGGATTTGCTGTTTGGCGTGGACTTAGCTCGAAACGATCTCATAGGAGACAGATTTAGCATCGCTATACCGGCGATCAATATCTTCAATCCAAACTATAGCCGCCCTCCCTTTGAACGCATACCAACGGCATATCGCAATGAAATTCAGAATTTCATTGGTGTCTATGCCCAAGACTTAATCTCGATTGGTGACAACCTGAAAATCCTGCTAGGTGGTCGCTTTGATTATGCAGAAGGTTCCACTAACGATCAAATCCCATCGCGTCTACCGACTGAACAAGAAGATAGTGCCTTCAGCCCTCGTGTTGGCATTGTTTACCAACCGATTCAGCCCGTCTCGTTATACGCCAGTTGGACGCGATCGTTCCAACCCTCTCGTCCTGTTCTCGGCAATGCAGACGGTACACCATTTAAACCAACGACAGGCGAACAATTTGAAGTCGGGGTGAAAACAGAATTTTTAGATGGCAGACTGGCAGCAACACTGGCGGCTTACCAACTTACTAAACAAAACATTGTTGTGACCGATCCAGTGAATCCAAGATTGAACCTTCAAGTCGGTGAACAGCAAAGTCGGGGCATTGAGTTTGATCTTGCCGGACAAATCTTACCCGGTTGGAACATCATTGCTAGCTATTCCTACATTGATTCGGAATTCACCGAAGATCCTAGACCTGCTTTTAAAGGCGACGAGCCGAGTAATGTTCCCCGTAATAGTGCCAGTTTATGGACAACCTATGAAATTCAGACGGGAAGCTTGAAAGGGCTGGGATTTGGAGCCGGATTGTTTTTTGTAGGCGAGCGACAAGGAGACTTACCGAATACGTTCGCATTGCCTAGCTATGTCCGAGCCGATGCAGCTATTTATTACCGTCGTAACAACTTGCGAGTGGGACTGAATTTCAAGAACTTATCTGATGTGTATTACTTTGAAAGTGCTTTGAGCCGGACTAGCGTATATCCCGGCGCACCGTTTACAGTTTTGGGCACGGTTTCATTCCAGTTTTGACCACCCCTAACTCACCTTTTCTAGGGGGGAATAAGAAAAGGCTCTTGAAAGCCCCCCTTTTAAAGGGGGGTTGGGGGGATCAACTCCTCAATCTGCCCACACACTTCCTCAAAATCATTCATCACCTCCCTATTCATAAACCTTACAATCCTCAACCCATACCCTTCTAAAACTCTCGTTCTTTCCAAATCATACATTTGCCCCTCTTGTGTGAAATGACTCTCCCCATCAATCTCAATTACCAATTTGGGCGCTGCACAGTAGAAGTCAACGATGAAATGGTCAATCGGTCTTTGTCGCAACAGTAAAGAATTAGTTCCCTCCTTTTTAAGGAGGGTTAGGGAGGATCAAGTCTTGACCTCCCTTACTTAACGGTGAATTAGCACCCTGACTAATATCAAATAATTGAGAATTATTATTAAAAATTTTTATGGAACGGGATTTATCTTTACCATATCTGAGCGCAATTTATCGATAATAATTATTAATAACTCTAAAATTTCTCAGCTTTAAATATCATCAAAATATTAGACAAGATTGCACTCATTCTTTTTTGCACCCAAGCGTGATAGAGCTTTTTTCCTATCCCTTTCACGGCAGATGCTACAACGCGACGCCAGTCCGCTCAACGTTCGTGACCTCCGCACGCGGCTGGCGAGTGGAACCCGCGCAACGCACTGCCTCCCCTTTCCCCTTTCTTAAAAATCGGTATAAAATTTGATTTTTGCTTGAGGCAATAAAATTGTAATAATAATTAACACCAAAATCTACGGCAAATAAACCTTAGTTCTCTTCAAATACATTGACATATTCAGCTGACTTGAAGAATCATCAAAGGGACATCGGCTAGTGGATGTAGAGGAAACTATGCATATTGACACAGTTATTCTCGTTTTGATTGAGGTGCTAATTGTAATTGGAATGTCACGCTTAATAGGATTGGCATTCATAAGGATTAAGCAACCCCTGGTAATTGGTGAGATTGTTGCCGGCATTATGCTTGGACCATCATTATTTGGTTGGGTTGCTCCTAATTTAGCCGCTACCCTGTTCCCACCAGAAACTGTTCCCTTTCTAAATATTTTATCTCAGGTGGGACTGATATTTTTCATGTTTCTGATTGGTTTGGAGTTAGATCCAAAGTATCTCAAAGGAAAAATAAATGTAGCAATTTTGACTGCTACAATGTCAGTTTTAGTACCATTTGCCTTAGCAACTTTATTAGCTTTGTTACTGTATCCGTTGCTTTATGATGGCAATGTTTCATTTACCGCTTTTGCACTGTTTTTGGCATCGGCAACATCAATTACAGCATTTCCAGTGCTTGCCAGGATAATTACTGAGAAAAACTTACAGGCAACGTACTTGGGAACTTTGGCACTAACTTCTGCCGCTGTGAATGATTTGGCAGTTTGGTGTTTGTTAGCACTAGGAATCGCTGTCGCTAGAGAAGGTAGTATTGGTGGAGCTTGGCATAGAATTATCGCCAGCTTGCTTTACATCGGGTTTATGATGACGGTAGGACGAAGTTTTTTGCAACGTCTTGCTATTTACTACCGTCGCACGGAACGCCTTAACCAATTACTTCTGGCTTTAATTTACATGGGAGTGGTTGCTTCCGCTTTGATTACCCAACTAATTGGTATTCACTTGATTTTTGGAGCATTTTTGCTGGGGACGATAATGCCCAAGAATGCTGGTTTGGTGCGGGAAATAGCGGGAAAAACTGAAGATTTTGTGTTGATATTTCTGCTACCAGTATTTTTCGCTTTCAGTGGTCTGCGGACGCAAATCGGCTTAGTTAACCGTCCGGAATTGTGGTTATTATGTGGATTGGTGTTATTCGTGGCGATCGCCGGAAAATACACAGGCACTTATGTAGCAGCTCGCTTCTCAGGAATTGAAAAACGCGAAGCCTCAGCACTCGGTTGGTTGATGAATACTCGCGGTTTAACCGAACTGATAGTATTAAATATTGGTTTGTCGTTGGGAGTAATTACGCCTTTACTTTTCACAATGCTGGTGATAATGGCGTTAGTAACCACATTTATGACCTCGCCTTTGTTAGAGTGGACATATCCGAAACCGCTAATCAAACTAGATGTGGTTGAAAAAGAAGTTGAACCAGAAGCGAGTAGAGATATTGCAACTCAAGATTCTTACGGTCAAATCTACCGGATTTTAGTACCAGTAGCGAATCCGAGTACACAAAAAGGTTTGGTACAGTTAGCAGTAGCGATCGCTCTCAACTACCAACAACCAACAGCTGTTCATCCTCTCAGTTTGATAGAACTTTCAGAAGATTATGCCTTTGAAAGTACCCCAGTTGAAGCAAATCGATTAATCGAAGAACGTCGGCAGCAGCTAGAAGAATTAATTGATACCTTAGAGCCACCGTCTACACGCTATTACGTACATCCGATAATTCGCATATCCAGTAACGTTGCACAAGAAACAGCAGAGATAGCCGAACTCGAACCAGCTGATTTAATTTTAGTCGGATGGCATCGCCCAGCTTTTAGTAATAATCGCTTAGGCGGGCGAGTTGGTCAAATTCTGACTACAGCGCCGGTTGATGTAGCAGTGTTTATAGACAAAGGCAAAGAGCGCTTAGAAAATTTGTTGGTGCCCTATTCTGCAAATATCCACGATGATTTAGCACTGATACTTGCGTTGAGACTGTTAGTAAATCGTGATACTTGCCTGTTAAAGATTTTACAGGTAGTCTCAGAAAATCGCGTCAAAAATGAAATGAGCTACGAGTTGCACAAAATGATGCAGCAATTACCTCAAAGTGTACGCGATCGCATTGACATTCAAACCATTGAAGCCTCCGAGCCAATCCAAGCTGTAGTCAAAGCCTCAGAAGGGGTAGACCTGACTATTGCAGGTACCAGCCGTGCTTGGGGTATTGAACGTCAAACCCTCGGACGTTATACAGACGAACTAGCGATTCAGTGTCGTTCCTCACTTTTGATTACCCGTCGTTACAGTCAAGTCACCTCTCACTTAGCCTCAGTCCTTGCTGGTGCTAACACTCCCGAATCAGCACTCAGAGGATAGGAGGATGGGGGGATGGGGGGATGGGGGGATGGGGGGACAAGGAGACAAGGAGACAAGGAGGACAAGGGGGATGGGGAGACAAGGGGACAATTCTTTCCCCCCTTCTTTCCATCCCCCCCTCTCCCCATCTCCCCCTCTCCCCCTCTCCCCTTCAGATGTAGGATAAAAATAATCTTGCAGGTCAAATAATCGTGGAAGATATTCCTAAAATAATTAAATTTACAGTCACACCGCAAACAAAAGCCAAAGGACACAAATAATGGTAATGGTGTTGAGGATTAGGCAATTTTTTCTTTATGTGAGTTTGTTTGGCTTGTACGCAGCAATTACTCTCAAAACTAATAGCAGTATTGCAGCAGAAACAGCAAGGCTAGAAGATTGGCGCTTTTACCCAGAAGCTTTTCAACTAGAAATTAATCTCTCAGCAGGTACAACACCGCGCTACTTTTATCTTGCTCAACCCCCGCGCATGGTTGTAGATTTGCCTGATACCAAATTAGGCTATGTTTCCACCCAAGAAAATTATTCCGGAGCAATTCAAAGAATTCGCGTTTCCCAATTAAATGCAAACGTAACTCGCATTGTCTTAGATTTAGCACCAGGAACTTCTTTAGATCCAAATCAGGTGCAACTGCAACCGATTTCCGCGCAAAATACCACTCGCTGGGTTTTACGTCCTTTAATTGCTGACGGCACATCTTCTCAACAAGGAAACTATCCACCGCCTAGCAACTTACCACCGAGCAACTATAACTATCCACCGCCTAGCAACTTACCACCAAGTAACTTACCACCGAGCAACTATAACTATCCACCGCCTAGCAACTTACCACCGAGTAACTTACCACCGAGCAACTATAACTATCCACCACCTAGCAACTTACCACCGAGCAACTATAACTATCCACCACCTAGCAACTTACCACCGAGTAACTTACCACCGAGCAACTATAACTATCCACCACCTAGCAACTTACCACCGAGTAACTATAACTATCCACCATCTAGCAACTTACCACCCAGTAACTATAACAACTCACAAATACCTTTAGTAACAGTACCGCCGCTGAATTCTAACAACCCTACTCAACAACCTGGTTCTGTTTTTCCCCCAGCGAGTTTCCCAAATCAGTCTGGTAATTTTAATAACGCTCCTCTTAGTGTCGGTGCCCCCGGTTTTCCTGTTCAAACCGTCCCCAACCCTAACTATCCAGTCAATGTTCCTAATTCTGGGGTATTTGAGTTTGGTCAACCCTTTCCCAACTCCGATAGGTAAGCGGCTTCTGTTGAGTAAAGTGAAGAGTGAAGAATCCCAAAATTCTTCCTTCTTCCTTCTTTTTGTTTCTAGAATCTGTCAGTTTCTTGTGGTTGTGAGACTGCTCCCGGTTGACTGATAAAGAAGTTTTGAGCAGCTTCGTTTTGGTAAATACACCTGATATCAGGTTTTTCACTATCCAAATTACCCGTAAAACCAAAAGTGTTCAGGCGATTTTTGCATTCGTTCACCTGTTGCGATGATACGAGCTTTCGTTGCTCTAAAATTGCCCAGTTATTTTGGCGGATAACGCATCCAGGACGCATACTCGGTTGAGCAACGTAGACATTAAACGGATTGAGAGTCACGAAAAGTCTAGCGTCCATCACCATAGCGCTAGCTCCATACTGCACGCAAATTTCTGGGTTCGGTGCTTTGGTGTCAATAAATTCGCGGGAAGCCACGTTTGCTGGAGTCAACGTGGTTGTAGAGCTAAAAGCAATACCAATCCCAATTCCCAAAATAAACACCCCCGCCAAAATCGCCATAGTGGTGAAATTAAACGCAGGAGAAAAAGCAGAGGGTTTAGAATCGGTAAATGTTCTACCAGTAGATTTACGTCTCATTGTTGCTTAATCAATTTCACGCCTTAAATAGCCGGGAGTAGTTCAACGGTTCTCCCTCTTTAAGTATGACGAGTCTTTACTAAAATTGGTCAACAGTCAATAATCAATTGTTAATTGTCAAACCGCACATCCTTAGGACTTACGCAAATAGACCAAAAAAACGAACCGCCAAGTACGCCAAGTACGCCAAGGAATAAGAGTTTAAGAGAGTTTTTGCCTAAGTCCTAATCCTTTTCAAACCAGTCGCGCATAACAAGAGTATCTAGTGCAGGCTTAGTTTAGGTGCTGAAGATTGTTGTACTGGTTAGTGCCGATCGCGTTTTCGTTTCGGGTTGCCGATCGCGATCGCCCAATTTTTAGCCATTTCTGGGTTGGTGTTGACTGATTTGTTCTTCTGTGTTGCCAGTTTACGTACTACTACTGAATAATAGTAATGCACTGTCACGCAATTTCTAGTCTAAAACTAAAAAATAGTTGCCTGCCATGACCAAACCTCAAAGAAAATTTACCATTGAACCAAAAGTTGCCGAACTGGAAGCGAGAACTGCGGTGCTGTAAGTTTTAGTAAAAGCCAGTTAAATCAGGAATAATTTAAATAATTAAATTTATGTCAGCAGAAAAACAACGACAAGAAGAAGCAGAATATAGTCAAAAATTACAGCAGTATGGGCAAGAATTAATTAAAACAATTAAGGCAGGAAATTCCCTTGATAGTAATGATGTTCGGCAGAGGTTAAGGCAACTTCAACAGACTCTAGGACTTAAACAAACGGACATCAGTGCAATTGAAAACATAGTTGTAGCAAGCCAAGAATTGATTAAATCTCCAATTCAGCAGTTAAGCCCTGCTCAACCCACTCAACCAACTCAAAAAATAACCCGACAAAAATTTTTGAAGTGGGTTGGCTTAGGAGGTGCAGGTTTGGTGACAGCAGTGGTAGGTCGTGAAATTTTTAAGGGTCAATCACCAACATCAACACCAACATCAACACCAACACCGACACCAACACCGACACCGACACCTATCTGTGTAGCAAAACCTAAATACATACTCTCAGCAACCGAGAAAGCATTCGGATTACCCTTGTGGACGGTTGAGTTTGAAACGGTAATGGTAGATGAAGAGGGACAGGTAATTAAACGAGATTCTAACAAGCAAGCCAAGTTTTTTAAGGAGGACTTGGGTAATGGTGTAACTCTAGAAATGGTCTCTATTCCTGGTGGTTCTTTTAAGATGGGTTCACCATCAGGGGAGATAAGTCGATACTCAGAAGAAAGTCCGCAGCATGATGTAAATGTGCCTGCTTTTTTTATGGGCAGGTTTGAAGTCACCCAGGAACAGTATCAACGAGTGATGGGTACAAATCCATCCAATTTCAAGGGAGAGAAACGCCGCCCTGTTGAGTCAGTTTCCTGGAATGATGCAGTAGAATTTTGCAAAGAGCTGAGTCAAAAGACAGGACGCACTTACCGCTTACCTTCGGAAGCAGAATGGGAATATGCTTGTCGTGCAGGAACAACGACACCCTTTCACTTCGGCGAGACGATTACAACTGAGTTAGCTAACTACGAAGGAACTAGCATTTACGCTTCTGAGCCAAAAGGAGAAGATCGTCAAGAAACAACAAAAGTAGGCAGTTTTCTACCCAATGCCTTTGGATTGTATGACATGCATGGGAACGTTTGGGAGTGGTGTCAAGATACTTGGCATGACAGCTATAAAGGAGCGCCTAAAGATGGAAGTGCCTGGATAGATAATGATAATCAGTATCGTATGCTGCGGGGCGGTTCCTGGACCAACGTTCCTATAAACTGCCGTTCCGCGTCTCGCTACGACAACGGTGGGGCGAAGCACGACACCTTCTACGACAATAATGGTTTTCGTGTTGTCTGCGCGGTTGGGAGAATTATTCAGTAGCCCTTTATACTTTACTCCTTTTGCCCTCTACTCTTCTTTCTTTTACCCTAATTAATATAGTAGAAGTCATTACAAAATCATTCCCAGTAAAGATTTGACGTTCATCACGCTTGATTTTTCTGCTCATTGGGTTGTATCCTTTTTTGAAATTCTGCTAGCGATTGCTCTGGTGTGCTAACAACAACCCTACCCGGTTTTGCTCGGATAATACTAAGGTAGTGTTGAAAAGCGTCTTCATCTTCAGGATGTTGTTTAACATAATTTCTTAGTTCAATTTCTGTTAATTGTTGATAGTTAGTGTTACTCATTGAATTATTTCCTCTCCGTTACTCAAAATTTCTACTTGTATTTCATTACCTACTAAAACAAAGATTCTCTGTGAACGTGTGTCGTATCTTGTCATCTCAATATTTCTTAATAGATTACTTGCTTGTACACATATACGAAAAAAGGTTTTTAACTGTTCTGTGGTAGGCACTGGTTTTAATTATCCTCCTTATTGCTTCTATCACCGCCCCTAATTTCCCCCAAACGTTCGGTACTTTGTGCTATTAAGCCAAATTTTTGAAGATTGTCAAAAGTAAAATTTTCTAACCATCGACTAGCCGAAATACCTTGCTTTTTAGCTTCTTTATTGATTGCATCCCATACTATGGGGTCAATACTAATGGTTTTAGTCTGTCGCTTGCGTTCCTTCATTTCTATAAAAATTTGCGTAACCGTTTATCCTTATTATCTCATTTACCCTAGACTACAATCAATTACAAGCAAACACAAGTAGTTTTAGATAAAATCTTTTTCAACAGTCCCCCTTCTCGATCTCACTTTTAATACTTTGGATAGTTAAAGTATCAAAAAATATAAAATATTAATTAATAAAATTTGATACATAACTTAAAAAAGTGACATCTCCAAGACTGCGACTCTTAAGCAAAAGCTTCAAAATCTCACAAATTCAAATCCTTCTCGCTGATAGTCTGACTATTTTTTGGGGTGAATGGCTGGATTTGCGTGTGAGAATTGCACAACTTGCTACATCAGGCTTAATCTCTCCATTGGTATATATTCTGGCTTTTGGCTTTGGTTTGGGAGGTTCAATTAAACCAGGGGTAGGAATTAGTGGTGATTATAAGAACTACTTAGAATTCATTTTGCCAGGGATGGTGGCGCTGTCGTCGATGACAGTCAGTTTTGTGGGGACAACGTTTTCGATTTGCGGAGAGAGACTGTTTACCAAAAGCTTTGAGGAATTGTTGCTTGTTCCGGTGCATCCTTTAGCTTTGCATATCGGTAAAATGCTGGCGGGAGTCATGCGCGGATTGTTGACTTCGCTGGGTGTAATTTTGGTAGCGCTACTGTTTACTGGTAACTGGCGTTTTCTGCACCCGTTGTTTTTGTTATTGCTAGTGCTGAGTTGTGCAGTTTTTTCGGGATTGGGGGTAGTTGTCGGGTTAACTGTGCGATCGCTTGAAGCTGTCGGACTCTACAACAACTTTCTCATCATCCCCATGTCCTTTTTGGGAGGAACTTTCTTTGACCCAAATACATTACCCGCAGCTTTGAAAGTCGTAGTTTATTTGTTACCGCTTACTTATGCCACTTTAGGACTGCGTGCAGCTGCTTATTTGCCATTGTCGCAGTTTCCTTGGTATAGCATACCGATTTTGTTAGTGATGGCGATCGCTCTTTCTCTCTGGGGTGCTTACATTTTTGCCCACCAACAAGATTAACGTGGCAAAACTTATAATGGGTAATTGCTTCAAACCATATTTCAGTCTCGATGAAATGCTAATTCGCACTGCCACATCAGACGATGTACCCAAAGTTTTACCAATGGTTGCTAAAATTTGCGCCTTGCATGAAAATTGGGACACCGCCAAGTATGGATTTTTGCCTCATCCAGAACAGCGTTATGAAAAATGGTTGACGCGGTTGGCGACTAGCAGCGATCGCAGCGTCTTTTTAGTAGCGGAAGATGAAGGTAAATTGGGGGGGTTTCTAGTAGCGACAGTTGAGCGAGAAATTCCAATTTACCGTTTACAGGAATATGCTTTTATTCACGATATCTGGGTTGAACCAGAATATCGCCAAAACAAAGTAGCGCGACAAATGGTGATGTTGTGTGTCGATCGCTTCAAAGAAATGGAAGTTCAGCAAATTCGGCTTGATACCGCAGCAGTCAACGAAGCAGCGCGACGATTATTTACATCCTGCGGTTTTCGCATCAGCACCATAGAAATGCTCAAAGAGGCGCGGAGTTAGTGGTTAGTAGTTAGTAGCGCAAAGTTGATAGGGGCGGGGTTCCCCCGCCCTTACAGGAGTTTTTAGCTAGCTAAAAGTGTTTTCTCCAGAGGTGTCCAACGGAAGAAGCGATCGCCTCCTCTCTCGATAATCACTTTCACTCGTGGTTCTATACTAGGCAAAGCCGCTAAATATTCAAGTTCCTGATTGGAAAGAACATGCCCTTCAATAATCCACAACACTAGACCCTTTGACTTTGGTGGTAGCTGTTCTAGCTGATAGTTGACAACTGGTGGCACATAGTATACATAGCCTACTGCCGCACCATTAGGGGTAGTTTTTTTACCCAGGTGAGGAGGTCTGATTCCATGAACTCCTGTCAAATAAGCAGCTACATCGCCCAGTCCTCTTGCGGTAATATGCAGGCAGGCGTAACCAGCTGCACGCAGTCGGCGTTGATACCGACCTTCAAAACCCCCTTCCAGAGGTACGTACACGCCAAGAGCGCCAAATTTTTCCAGGTCGCGAATTAAAGGTTTGCCAGTGGTTATTAGTGCCATAGATTTTCGTCTTATCCCACTTAGATATCTCTATTATTCACTGTTAATCGATATATTTAGTTAGATAACAAACTTATAAGTTAGATTAGCTCCACCTGCTGTTATCACCTAAGCTGCATATAATATAGGTTTTTTTAATATTAGTCATTCATTTAATAGTGTTTTCAGATTCCCCAAGGCTTGGAAAGCTCTTTGCCTAGAACCCAAACGCGATCGCGTGCTTACCTTCGTGCCTCTCTGTTTGTCTGCAAGATGAACCGCGACTTCTAGTCATCAGCCGCCGATGCTAAAGCCTCCTACACCCTCTTTTCGCAAAAAAAATTATAGACAAACGTAAATAGATGATCTATATTATTAGATTGTGACCAAAATCGGAAATTAGTTTACCTGATAATTACCATTCCTAGCTAGTTTTAGCATTTAGGGCTGATAATTAAATTCCAAATGTGATATAATCGCTCGGATGGGTAAGAAGCTGATAAACTAAAGAAGCCTTGAGTCAACTTAGGAGCATTGGAATAAAAACCAAAGCACAACCTAAGAAAAAAGCGCTTTCACTCATGCGCTTATTTTGAGACTAGGCAAAAGATTAAGCGATCGCTTAACGTTTTTAGTCAAGTAAAAACTGAGCATTCATCTTGGTTTGATGACATAGCATCAGTTTCAGTCAAGGGATACTGAGCGTTTATAGTATGCTTAAGTCCCACTGCAACACGGACACATGAAGTGCGTTCCGCAAGGTTGCCGAAGGCATCGCTTGTCGTTTTCACTTCTAAAGTCAAGAGCAGTGTCCGAAGAGAAAGTGCCAGAGCAATCGCTTGGACGAAGCATTGCTGCACAAAGCACTTGCGCTATAAAGCAAGCGCAAAGCTAATTTCAATCATTGATGACTTCCAATTGGCAAGGCATTTTTGGCTGTTCTGGTGAATAAATGAGTGAAAATAAACGGATTCAGCAACGCGATTAACGATACGCTTGCTGCTGCACAGAAGCGTCCGCTTGCGGCAAAATGTCCCGAATAAGGCATTTAAACTAGTGTGTGTTTGTGAATCCGATTTTAAAAGTAAGTAGATAAGGAGAGCCAGTAACTGTGTCTGTAGGCATTCTCGGCACCAAACTGGGCATGACCCAAATATTTGACGAAGCAGGAGTATCCATTCCTGTCACCGTCGTCCAAGCGGGACCATGCACGGTAACACAAGTAAAAACAAAACAGACCGACGGTTACTCTGCCATTCAAGTTGGCTATCGTGAAGTGAAACCAAAGGCTTTAAACAAGCCTTTGCTGGGACATCTGGCAAAATCAGAGGCTCCAGCATTGCGTCACTTACGGGAATATCACATTGAGAACGCTAGTGAGTATTCTTTAGGTCAACAGATTACGGCAGATATTTTTAGTGCAGGTCAAATTGTAGATATAAGCGGTAAAAGTATCGGTCGCGGTTTCGCGGGGAACCAAAAACGAAATAACTTTGGTCGCGGACCAATGTCACACGGTTCCAAAAACCACAGGGCACCCGGTTCGATTGGTGCGGGTACAACACCCGGTCGTGTCTATCCAGGTAAGCGGATGGCAGGACGTTTGGGTGGGAAGCGCATCACAATTCGCAAGCTGACTGTAGTGCGAGTAGACCCAGAACGTAACTTATTGCTAATCAAGGGAGCTATTCCTGGTAAGCCCGGAGCATTGATAAGTATTATTCCAGCCAAAAAAGTTGGTAATTAGTTAGTGGTTAGTGGTTAGTGGTTAGTGGTTAGTAATTAGTGGTTAATAGAACTAGCAAATAACAACCAACAACGCTCCAACTAACAAAGAACAAATAACAACTAACAACTAACGAACATGCAAAGGACAAAAAAATGACATTTGAGTGTGTAGTCAAAAATTGGCAAGGAGAACAAGTCGGAGAAAAAAGCTTCGACTTGCGAGTTGCCAAAGAAGAAACGGCGTCTCATATTGTGCATAGAGCCTTAGTGAGACAGATGACCAATGCTCGCCAGGGAACTGCCAGTACAAAGACCCGTGCGGAAGTTAGAGGTGGTGGTCGCAAACCGTGGCGGCAAAAAGGTACAGGAAGAGCGCGTGCCGGTTCAATTCGTTCACCTCTGTGGCGTGGTGGTGGTGTAATCTTTGGACCAAAGCCCAGAGATTATGACCTGAAGATGAACCGTAAAGAACGGCGTTTGGCATTGCGAACAGCGTTTGCCAGTCGGATTGACGATTTGATTGTAGTAGAAGAATTTGGCAACGAATTTCAACGCCCGAAAACCAAAGAATTGGTACAAGCGATCGCGCGTTGGGGTTCACAACCAGAAAGCAATACACTTTTAATTTTGTCGGAACGCACCGAAAACGTTTATTTGTCAGCTCGCAACATCGAAAAACTAAAGTTAATTGCCGCTGACCAACTAAACATTTACGACTTGCTGCGCGCTGACAAAATTGTCATTACAGCACCAGCCTTAGAAAAAATTCAGGAGGTCTACAGTGCCTAACTTTGACCCCCGTTATTTGCCCGACTTAGTGCGTCGCCCAATTGTCACCGAAAAAGCGACGATTGCAATGGAGCAGAATAAATACACTTTTGAAGTAATTCCTAAAGCAACCAAGCCAGAAATCAAAGCCGCAATTGAAAACTTGTTTAATGTCACGGTTGTCAAAGTGAATACCTCAAGACCACCTCGCAAAAAGCGGCGTGTTGGTAAATTTATTGGTTACAAACCCCAATACAAGAAAGCGATTGTCACAGTGGCACCTGGGGACGAAGACAAGATTAGACAAATTCTATTCCCAGAAGTGTAAAAAAGTTAGGAGTTATGAGTTATGAGTTATGAGTTAAATTCAATTTTTAACTCTTAACTCCTACTCCTACTCCTAACTCCTAACTTAAAACTCCTAACTCAAAACTAAGATTATGGGTACTCGTTCTTATCGCCCTTATACCCCCAGTACTCGCCAAGTTACTATCTCCGACTTCGCGGAAATTACCAAAAGCGAGCCGGAAAAGTCCTTAACGACATACAAGCATCGTCCTAAAGGTAGAAATAACCAAGGGCGCATTACTAGTCGTCGGCGGGGTGGCGGACACAAACAACTTTACCGGATTATCGACTTTAAACGAGATAAGCGGAATATACCCGCGAAAGTTGCAGCGATTGAATACGATCCAAACCGCAACGCCCGGATCGCCCTTTTGTTTTACCAAGATGGCGAAAAACGCTACATTCTTCATCCCAACGGCTTGAAAGTCGGGACAACAGTTATTGCTGGATCTGATGCGCCCTTTGAAGATGGTAACGCCTTACCTTTATCAAATATTCCCTTGGGTACTAGCGTTCACAACGTAGAATTGACTCCAGGAAAAGGCGGTCAAATCGTTCGTTCCGCCGGTGCTACCGCCCAAGTTGTCGCAAAAGAAGGAAATTACGTTACCATCAAACTGCCTTCTGGCGAAGTTAGAATGATTCGGCGCGAATGCTACGCCACCATCGGACAAGTTGGTAACACCGACGCGAGAAACCTGAGTGCAGGTAAAGCAGGAAGAAACCGCTGGAAAGGTCGCCGTCCTAAAGTTAGAGGTAGCGTCATGAACCCAGTAGACCACCCACACGGCGGTGGTGAAGGTCGCGCTCCCATTGGTAGATCCGGTCCTGTGACACCTTGGGGTAAACCTGCCTTGGGTATGAAGACACGCAAGCGCAAGAAACCAAGCAGCAAATTAATTGTACGTCGTCGTCGTAAGTCTTCTAAACGCGGACGCGGCGGACGCGAGTCTTAAAAAGTAAATGGTTAGTGGTGAGCCAGTGCGTTGGGGAGGCAGTGCGTTGGTGAGGCAGCGCGGTCTTGGGGGTTTCCCCCATGAGTGACTGCCGAAAGGGTTTCCCGGCAGACACGCACCTGCCGTCGGCTCTGCCGACTTGAAGCAACTGGCGAACCCGTTCGCGCAGCGTCTCCGACAGGAGAAGGGTTAATGGTTAGTTGGAGCGTAGTAAACAACGCTCCAACTAACCACCAACAAGAAACAACTAGCAACTAACAACTAACAATTGACAAATTATGGGTCGTTCTCTAAAAAAAGGTCCCTTCGTTGCGGATCATTTACTCAAGAAAATTGAAAAGCTCGACGCAATCAACAGAAAAGAAGTTATTAAAACTTGGTCGCGAGCTTCAACAATTTTGCCTCAAATGGTAGGACATACCATCGCGGTTCACAACGGACGCCAACATGTGCCAGTTTTTGTCAGTGACCAAATGGTAGGACACAAATTGGGTGAATTTGCCCCGACACGCACATACAGGGGTCATGGAAAAAGTGATAAAAAAGCAGGGAGATAGTTATTAGTTATTAGTTAGTAGTTAGTAGTTAGAGGATAGTGGGAGCGTAGTTCAGAAAACAACGCTCCTACAAATAACAACCAACAAATAACTACTAATAACCAACAAATAACTAATAACAAAAAAGGAGAAACTTATGGCAACTGATACTAAAGAAGTAAAAGCGATCGCCCGTTTTGTACGCATGTCTCCCTTTAAAGTGCGTCGCGTACTCGATCAAATTCGCGGCAGATCCTATCGAGAAGCGCTGATTATCTTGGAATTCATGCCCTATCGTGCCTGCGAACCAGTATTAAAGCTGATTAGAAGCGCTGCCGCTAATGCCGAGCATAACGCTGGGTTAGATCGCGCTCAATTAGTGATTACTCAAGCATACGCCGATCAAGGTCCAGTCCTGAAACGGTTCCAACCAAGAGCGCAAGGTCGAGCTTACCAAATTCGCAAGCCGACATGTCACATCACAGTAGCAGTTGCGACTGGTGCGGCTGAATAAGCTTCTCTTGGTAAAAAAATTGCGTACAGTCAGAAATTTTAGAGGAACTATTTGTGGGACAAAAGATTCATCCAGTCGGCTTTCGGCTGGGTATTACTCAAGAACACCAATCACGTTGGTTTGCCGTTCCTGACCGTTATCCAGAACTTCTTCAAGAAGACTACAAACTCCGCAACTACATAGAACAAAAGCTGGGTAGATACGCTCAAAACAACGCCGGCATCTCGGAAGTGCGAATTGAGCGCAAAGCAGACCAAATCGATTTAGAAGTACGCACCGCTCGACCGGGTGTAGTTGTAGGTCGAGGTGGACAAGGTATTGAAGCATTACGTACCGGACTGCAAGACTTGTTAGGCGGCAATCGTCAAATTCGCATTAACGTAGTTGAAGTACAACGAGTTGATGCCGATGCTTATTTAATTGCGGAATACATCGCTCAACAATTAGAACGCCGCGTTTCCTTCCGTCGGGTAGTGCGTCAAGCCATCCAACGCGCTCAACGTGCTGGTGTGCAAGGCATTAAAGTTCAAGTTGGCGGTCGGCTCAACGGTGCAGAAATTGCCCGGACAGAGTGGACTCGTGAAGGTAGAGTGCCTCTACATACCTTACGGGCTGATATTGACTACTCTTACTGCACTGCAAAAACCATTTACGGCATTCTCGGTATCAAAGTGTGGGTGTTTAAAGGAGAAATCATTCCCGGACAGGAAGAAGCTCCAGTACAACCAACAACACGCGATCGCGATCGCGATCGCGAACCTCGTCGCCGTCAACAACAACGCCGTCGCCAACAATTTGAAGATCGTTCAAATGAAGGGTAAATCGGGAATGGGGCATGGGGCATGGGGGAGGCAGTGCGTTGCGGAGGTTCCCTCCGTTGTAGCACCTGCCGTCATGGGGCATGAAAAAGAGATTAATAATTGATTCTTAATTCTCAATTTCCATCGCCCATTGCCCATTGCCCATTGCCCATTGCCCATTGCCCATTGCCCATTGCCCAATTAGCAAATCATGTTAAGTCCTAGAAGAACTAAATTCCGCAAACAACAACGCGGACGGATGAGCGGTGTAGCTACCCGTGGTAGCAGCCTGAACTTTGGCGATTTTGCCCTCCAAGCACAAGAACCAGCTTGGATTACCTCCCGCCAAATTGAAGCTTCCCGTCGAGCAATGACTCGTTATATCCGCCGGGGTGGTAAAATCTGGATTCGCATTTTCCCAGATAAACCTGTAACCATGCGTCCCGCAGAAACCCGGATGGGTTCCGGTAAAGGTTCGCCTGAGTTTTGGGTAGCAGTCGTTAAGCCAGGACGGATTTTATTTGAAATTGCTGGCGTTAGTGAAGAAATCGCTCGCGAAGCTATGCGCTTGGCAGCTTTTAAGTTACCAATTAAAACTAAGTTCATTTCACGCTCCGAATCGGAGCCGCAGGAGTAAGTCATGCCTCTGCCTAAAATTTCAGAAGCAAGAGAATTAAGTGACGAAAAATTGTCTGATGAAATTCTTGCTGTGAAAAAGCAACTATTTCAATTGCGTTTGCAAAAAGCAACCAGACAATTAGAAAAACCCCATCAATTCAAACATGCTCGACACCGTTTAGCCCAGTTACTGACAGTAGAGACAGAGCGCAAACAAAAAGCAACTGAATTGGTTAAAGAATAAAAGTAGGAGATTATGGCAGTCAAAGAACGAGTTGGTTTGGTAGTGAGCGACAAAATGCAAAAAACGGTGGTAGTCGCCATTGAAAACCGCGCCCCTCACCCCAAATACGGCAAAATTGTAGTGAATACCCAGCGCTATAAAGTCCACGACGAAGAAAACAAATGTAAAGTGGGCGATCGCGTTCGCATTCAGGAAACTCGACCTTTGAGTAAAACCAAGCGCTGGCAAGTCACAGAAATTCTCAACACTAAAGCTACAACGTAATAGTTGGAGCGAAAACGCGCCAACGCCACAAGGAAGAAAAATTGTGATTCAACCCCAGACCTACCTCAATGTCGCAGATAATAGCGGCGCCCGCAAATTAATGTGCATCCGCGTTTTAGGCGGAGGCGGAGGAAACCGTCGTTATGGCGGCGTCGGCGATAAAATTATCGCCGTTGTTAAAGATGCCATTCCTAATATGGCAGTAAAAAAATCTGATGTCGTGGAAGCGGTTATTGTCCGCACCCGCAAAGCCATGAACCGTGATAGCGGTATGAGTATCCGCTTTGACGACAACGCCGCAGTTATCATCAACAAAGATGGTAATCCAAGAGGTACGCGGGTTTTCGGACCAGTGGCACGGGAATTGCGCGATAAAAACTTTACCAAAATCGTTTCTTTGGCTCCGGAGGTGCTGTAATGTCAAAACAGCCGAAACCTAAAGTTTTTCATAAAATGCACGTCAAAACTGGCGACACCGTGCAAGTAATTGCCGGCAAAGACAAAGGCAAAGTTGGTGAAATAGTCAAAGCACTTCCCCAAGTTAGCCAAGTCGTTGTTAAAGGCGTCAATATTAAAACTAAGCACGTCAAACCCCAAGGCGAAGGTGAATCGGGACGCATCGTCACCCAAGAATTCCCAATTCATAGTTCTAACGTGATGCTTTATTCAACCAAGCAAAACGTTGCTAGTCGCATCTGTTACACCACAACCCAAGAAGGGAAGAAAGTACGGATGCTCAAAAAAACTGGCGAGATACTTGATAAATAGTTAGGAGTGAGGAGTTAAGAGTTAGAAATTGACTTTAACTCATAACTCAAAACTCAAAACTCATAACTTCTTCCCTGACCAAGACCAGGGATAAACAGGAAAAAAAATATGGCGACAACAAGACTCAAAAATTTATACCAAGAAACAATCGTCCCCAAACTGATGAATCAGTTTCAATACACCAACATTCATCAGGTACCGAAGTTGTTAAAAATTACCGTGAACCGGGGATTGGGGGAAGCTGCTTCCAACGCGAAAGCATTAGAAGCCTCATTAAGCGAAATTGCGGTGATTACAGGTCAAAAGCCGGTAGTCACGCGGGCGAAAAAGGCGATCGCTGGCTTTAAAATTCGTCAAGGAATGCCTGTTGGTATCATGGTGACACTTAGAGGCGAACGAATGTACGCCTTTATCGACCGACTGATCAGCCTTTCTTTGCCGAGAATTAGAGACTTTCGCGGTATTAGTCCCAAAAGCTTTGATGGTCGGGGAAATTACACTCTCGGCGTAAGAGAACAGTTAATTTTTCCAGAAGTCGAGTACGATAGCATCGATCAAGTACGTGGTATGGATATTTCCATCATCACCAGCGCAAAAAATGACGAAGAGGGACGCGCGTTACTCAAAGAAATGGGAATGCCCTTTCGCGATCAATAGGAACTGTTATACGAGGGAACGATGGCGGCTAACGACACAATTGCAGATATGCTGACCCGCATCCGCAATGCTACTATGGCGAGGCATCAAACAACACTAGTGCCAGCAACAAAAACGACCCGTAGTATTGCTAAAGTGCTTCGTGAAGAAGGCTTTATTTCCGAATACGAAGAAGCAGAAGATGGAGTAAAGCGTAACTTGGTGATTGCCCTGAAATACAAAGGTAAAAATCGCCAGCCTTTAATCACTGCCTTAAAGCGGGTAAGCAAACCAGGCTTGCGAGTTTACTCCAACAAAAAAGAATTACCACGGGTACTAGGCGGTATTGGCATTGCCATTATTTCTACATCCAGTGGCATCATGACCGATCGCGAAGCGCGACGTCAGAACTTGGGTGGTGAAGTACTTTGCTATGTTTGGTAAGAAAGTTAGTGGTTAGTAGATAGTGGTTAGTAGATAGTGGGAGCGTAGTTCATAAAAAAACTAACAAATAACAACGCGCCAACTAACAACCAACAACTAACAAATAACAAAGGATAAAAATTTATGTCTCGAATTGGTAAACGTCCAATTACAGTCCCCGCCAAAGTACAAATAACAATTGACGGCACTTTGGTTGTGGTCAAAGGTCCCAAAGGTGAACTTTCTCGCGACCTTCCGACTAATGTGATTGTCTCTCAAGAAGGGGAAACATTACAAGTAAATCGGCGCGATGATTCCCGCACATCTAAGCAGCTACACGGTTTATGCCGTACCTTAGTTGCCAACATGGTAGAAGGAGTTTCCACAGGTTTTCAACGTCGGTTGGAAATTCAAGGGGTAGGTTACAGGGCACAAGTTCAAGGTCGTAACCTAATTCTAAATATGGGTTATAGCCATCAAATCCAAATTGCCCCACCAGAGGGAATTCAGTTTGCAGTTGAAGGTACCACTAACGTCATCGTTAGCGGGTATGACAAAGAAATAGTAGGTAACACCGCAGCGAAAATTCGCGAAGTTCGCCGACCAGAACCTTATAAAGGTAAAGGTATTCGCTACGCCGGTGAAGTGGTTAGACGTAAAGCTGGTAAGACTGGTAAGAGTGGTAAGAAGTAAAAATGAAACTTACTCGCAAAGAATCTAAACAGCGTCGCCATCGACGCATTCGTGGTAAAGTTAGCGGTTCTGAAGAACGTCCACGGTTAGCTATATTTCGCTCGAACGAGCATATTTACGCTCAGGTAATTGATGATACCAAGCATCACACAATTGTGGCAGCCTCAAGTCTAGAACCAGATTTGAAATCTAATTTAGCTTCAGGCTCTAACCGGGAAGCATCAGCCCAAGTTGGCAAATTGATTGCAGCGCGATCGCTCGAAAAAGGCATCACTCAAGTAGTTTTCGATCGCGGTGGTAATTTATATCACGGTCGCATCAAAGCCTTAGCTGACGCAGCACGCGAAACCGGCTTAAATTTCTAAGATTAGTAATTAGTTAGTGGTTATTAGTTAGTGGATAGTGGTTAGTAGAGTAACCAAGAAATAACAACTAACAATTAACAACCAACAACCAACAACTAACAACCAACAACCAACAACCGCATTAATTATGGCAACCGAGCGTAAAAACAAAACAAAACGCGCCAAGAAAGAAGAGACAACTTGGCAAGAACGGGTGATTCAGATCCGACGCGTCAGTAAGGTCGTTAAGGGAGGTAAAAAACTCAGCTTCCGAGCGATCGTTGTCGTTGGTAACGAACGCGGTCAAGTTGGCGTGGGAGTAGGTAAAGCTTCAGATGTAATTGGTGCCGTTAAAAAAGGCGTAGCCGACGGCAAAAAGCATCTGATCGAAATCCCCATGACCAAATCCAACTCCATTCCCCATCCTATTGATGGCACCGGTGGTGGCGCAAAAGTAATAATGCGACCAGCATCTCCAGGAACCGGGGTAATTGCCGGTGGTGCTGTCCGTACCGTATTGGAGTTAGCCGGAGTTCGCAACATTTTAGCGAAACAACTTGGCTCCAACAATCCACTCAATAATGCTAGAGCCGCAGTTAATGCCTTATCTACTCTGCGTACCTTCGCTGAAGTTGCCGAAGATAGAGGCGTTGCCATTGAGAATCTCTACATTTAACATGCGTTATTTGTTCTTAGTTGAGTAGTTAGTGGGAATTTTTAAACATAGAAAAGGGTTTTTGAAGAGGGGGAAAGGGAAAAGGGAAAAGGGACTCATGGGAAAGAATTATTACCAATACCCAATACCCCATGACGGCAGGTGCACGGCTGCCCGGGAACCCGTCCAACGCACTGCCTCCCCATTAAACAATTGCCCAATGCCCGTCCACTAACAACCAACAACTAACAACGCGCCAACTAACAACTAACAGCGTTGCAATTATGAGACTAAATGATGTTCGTCCTCAAAAAGGCTCGAAAAAACGCGGCAAACGTGTAGGTCGCGGTATTTCTGCCGGTCAAGGTGCCAGTGCTGGTTTAGGTATGCGGGGTCAAAAATCTCGCTCTGGTAGCAGCACCCGACCTGGATTTGAAGGTGGTCAACAGCCGTTGTACCGCCGTATCCCTAAGTTAAAGGGCTTTCCAATTATTAATCGTAAAAATTACACTACGATTAATGTAGAGA
This sequence comes from Tolypothrix sp. VBCCA 56010, assembly GCF_050875635.1. Lineage (NCBI taxonomy): Bacteria > Bacillati > Cyanobacteriota > Cyanophyceae > Nostocales > Tolypothrichaceae > Tolypothrix > Tolypothrix sp. VBCCA 56010. The sequence continues at coordinate 66,788 of NZ_JBPAOH010000013.1, read as the reverse complement.
AACTATCCTCCCTTGCTGCCAATACAGAAGTTACTTTGGAATCTTTAAAGGCATCAGGTATTATTACTAGTGCCAAAGCACCATTGAAAATTTTGGGCAATGGGGAATTGAGCGTTGCGCTCAATGTCAAAGCGGCAGCTTTCACAAGCCAAGCTCGAAGCAAAATTGAGGCAGCTGGTGGAAGTTGTGAAGTTTTATGAATAATGTTCGCGTAGCGTAGGCGTGAAGGAGAAGCAGAAGCATGAAGGATGAAAAATATATACTTCAGATTTTATACTTCTGACGATCGTACTTCACACTTCACACTTCATACTTCATACTTCAAAGGTAGCCCTTTATGATTAGTCGAGACAAAGCCCCAACGGCTCAAGAAACTTTTATGCAGATGGCGCAAGCAGCTGGGCTAAGAGGTCGGCTGCTTGTCACCGTCGGTATTTTAATTTTGATTCGCCTGGGCATCTTTTTGCCGGTGCCAGGAATTAATCGAGAGTTGTTTGGTCAAGCTATCCAAAACAACAGCGCTATATTCGGCTTGTTAGACATATTCTCAGGACGCGGACTTTCTACTTTGGGAGTCTTTGCCTTGGGCATCTTGCCTTACATTAACGCTTCCATTATTATCCAATTGCTCACGACTGCGATTCCAGCTTTAGAAAATTTACAGAAAAATGAAGGGGAAGCTGGACGGCGAAAAATTTCCCAAATTACACGCTATGTATCTTTAGGTTGGGCGATTGTTCAAAGTGTCGCTTTTTCGGCATTTTTCTTACAGCAATTTGCCGTGAATCCGGGTCCGGTTTTCGTAGCAGAAACAGCGATCGCTCTCACGGCTGGTTCTATGTTCGTTATGTGGGCATCAGAACTAATCACCGAGCGAGGCATTGGTAACGGAGCATCTTTGTTGATTTTTGTCAACATTGTCGCCTCACTACCAAAATCTTTGGGCGATACCATTGACTTGGTGCAAGTCGGCGGTCGGGAAATAGTCGGGCGTGTAATTGTACTAATATTAGTGTTCTTGGCAACGATTGTTGGGATTGTCTTTGTTCAAGAAGGAACGCGGCGCATCCCAATTATTTCCGCTCGTCGTCAAGTTGGTCGGCGTGTTTTGGCAGAGCAACGTAGCTATCTACCCCTGCGGCTAAATCAAGGCGGTGTCATGCCGATTATTTTTGCGGCTGCCATCTTGAGTTTGCCACTTTTGCTCGCGAATTTTAGCAAAAATCCGGACTTGATTAATATTGTTAACAATTATCTGAGTCCGGGTGGTTCTGCGCCTTGGGCATACTCGCTGATTTACCTCATTTCTATTGTTTTCTTCAGCTACTTCTACTCTTCGTTGATTCTTAACCCAGTAGATGTGGCGCAGAACTTGAAAAAAATGGGTTCTAGCATTCCTGGCGTTCGTCCGGGTAAAACAACGAGCGAGTATATTGAGCGCGTGACGAATCGACTAACTTTTTTAGGTGCTATCTTTTTGGGCTTAGTTGCGATTATCCCCACCGCTGTAGAAAGCTCTTTAGGTGTGCCAACCTTTAAAGGACTTGGTGCGACAAGCTTATTAATTCTGGTTGGTGTGGCAATTGACACAGCTAAACAAGTCCAAACTTATGTCATCTCTCAGCGCTATGAAGGAATGGTGAAACAATAGTGACGCGATTAATCTTCTTGGGACCGCCTGGAGCTGGTAAGGGAACTCAAGCTCAAAACTTAGCTTACGATTGCAATATTCCCCATATTTCCACGGGTGATATATTGCGTCAAGCAATGAAAGAACAAACCCTTTTGGGAATCAAAGCTCAAAATTACGTTGATAGCGGCGAGTTGGTTCCCGACCAACTAGTCCAAGAGCTAGTGCAGGAGCGCCTCAACCAACCGGATACTAAGTCTGGATGGATTCTAGATGGCTTTCCGCGCAAAGTAACGCAAGCAGTTTTTTTGCAAGAATTGCTGCAAAAAATGCACGTTCCTAACGGTGAAAAGGTGGTCAATCTGGATGTACCAGATGATGTGGTGGTAGCACGTTTACTCGATCGCGGACGAAAAGATGATACTGAAGAGGTAATTCGTCGTCGCTTAGAAGTTTATCGCACTGAAACAGCACCTTTGATTGATTATTACGGAGCGAAGCAACAACTTATCATCGTCAATGGCAATCAATCCCAAGAAGAAGTCACTAATGAACTCAAGAAGGTAATCGCTTTTTAACTGAAGAAACATGTAATAGGCAATTTCCTACTCGCCAGTACGGGCGGGGTAAAGAGCGCCCCTGCCCAATATTTGTCAGGATGAATTGAAAATTTCGCTAAAATATATTAAGAAACTGTTGATATAATCGCCAACTTATGTTTTCTTGCAGATGTAATTACTGCAACTGAGTAGGAGACTGTTGAATTGAGGAAAAAATAAATTGTCTAAACAAGATTTGATTGAAATGGAAGGCACTGTCACAGAGTCCCTACCAAATGCGATGTTTCGCGTTGACTTGGACAATGGCTTTAATGTTCTGGCTCATATTTCTGGTAAGATTCGCCGGAACTATATCAAGATTTTACCTGGCGATCGCGTCAAAGTCGAGTTAACTCCCTACGACCTGACTAAGGGTAGAATCACTTATCGACTGCGGAAAAAGTAGGTAAATGTCCAACTTGATGCTGGAGGTAAATATTATTGCCCAACCAAGATGCAATTCAAATTTAAGGTACTATCACGCCCGGTCTTACCACAGGCGTTGCTGTTGAACTAGAGAATGGCTCTACAATCATGAGATCGCAAGTTCCACCCTTGAAAAGAGACAATGCATCTAATATCTTGGCTTACCTCCCCCGGCATCGTCACCATATCAAAATTTTACAGGAGCGATCGCGTCAAAGTGAAGTTGGATAATAACGACCAGAAAAAAGGCAGAATCACTTATCGACAGATCAAAGAAGTAAGTATATGTAGAGAATTTTACCATAAACAACTGATTTGGTGTTGACCAAAAATTTAACTGACTAAATTCCCGAAAAATGCTATAATTCACTATTTGGAGTCAATTAAGAACGGCATGAAAGTCAGAGCTTCAGTCAAGAAGATTTGTGAAAAGTGTAACGTAATCAAACGTCGCGGGCGCGTGATGGTGATTTGTGTTAATCCCAAGCACAAGCAACGTCAGGGATAGCATCGATACTGCTAGCAATGACGTTAATCAGGTGAAGCGAAAAAAATCACCTTTATACGCAGATAGTAACAGTACTAGCAAGAACAATAGGGAGAAAGCAACAAATGGCACGTATTGCCGGAGTAGACCTTCCACGCGACAAACGCGTAGAAATTGGTCTAACTTATATCTACGGAATTGGATTATCTAGATCGCAAGAAATATTAGCTAATACTGGTGTAAATCCAGACATTCGTGTCAAAGACTTAAGTGATGCGGATGTAGCAGCGCTACGGGGAATCATCGAGAGCGACTATCAAGTAGAAGGTGACTTGCGGCGTTTAGAAGCGCTGAACATCAAGCGTCTGATTGATATTGGCACCTACAGAGGTCGTCGTCATCGGATGGGCTTGCCAGTAAGAGGACAAAGAACTCGTACCAACGCCAGAACTCGTCGAGGCAGACGGCAGACAGTGGCAGGTAAGAAGAAAGCTCCCGGCAAATAAATTTCTTTTGTCTCTTAAGAATTATTACCATTATTCAACTACACCGAGATTATGGCGCGACAACCAACTAAAAAAAGTGGCAGCAAAAAGCAAAAACGCAACGTTCCTAACGGAATGGCATATATCCAGTCTACTTTCAACAATAGCATTGTCACCATTACCGATCAAAACGGAGATGTGATTTCTTGGGCAAGTGCTGGTTCTAGCGGTTTTAAAGGAGCAAAAAAGGGAACTCCCTTCGCAGCCCAAACCGCCGCAGAAAGTGCAGCACGCCGAGCGATGGACTCTGGAATGCGCCAAATAGAGGTAATGGTTTCAGGTCCTGGAGCGGGTAGAGAAACCGCTATCCGGGCACTGCAAGGAGCCGGATTGGAAATTACACTGATTCGGGATATTACCCCAATTCCTCACAATGGTTGCCGTCCCCCGAAGCGCCGTCGAGTTTAGACATAACCAGTTGGGCGATCGCTCCGGACTCGCAGCATCGCCCACAAGCTATGAGTAAAACTTCAAATACCAACATTGGCAGGTAAGCTTTGAAAAAGCTTGCTAGAAGCTCCAAAGCATTAAGTAAATAAAGGCGAGGCAATTGATTTGTCTGGCGTTGTGTGCACCTTAAAAGAAGGGAGGCTACTCCGTGGCGCAGTTTCAAATTGAATGTGTAGAATCCAATACTGAGGAAAGTCGGAACCATTACAGTAAATTTGTCTTAGAACCACTAGAGCGCGGTCAGGGAACAACAGTAGGCAACGCCCTGAGAAGAGTTTTACTATCTAATCTAGAGGGTACAGCAGTTACCGCAGTGCGGATTGCAGGCGTTTCACACGAGTTTGCCACAGTTCCGGGTGTGCGAGAAGACGTACTGGAAATCCTCATGAGAATGAAGGAAGTTATCCTGAAAAACCATTCTTCTCAACCCCAGATTGGTCGGTTACTTGTGACAGGTCCAGCCACAATCACTGCGGCACATTTTGATTTGCCTAGTGAAGTAGAAGTCATCGACCAAACCCAGTATGTAGCTACCATCGCCGAGGGAGCAAAGCTGGAAATGGAATTCCGCATCGAGAAAGGCAAAGGATATCGCACCGTAGAGCGAGGACGTGAGGAAGCTACATCTTTAGACTTTCTCCAAATCGACTCCGTGTTTATGCCAGTGCGGAAAGTGAATTATAGTGTTGAAGACTTCCGTGGAGATAACTCCACACCAAAAGACCGACTATTGTTGGAAGTTTGGACAAATGGCAGTATCTCACCTCAAGAAGCACTTTCCTCTGCTGCTGGGATCTTGTTAGATTTATTCGATCCGTTGAAAAATATCTCCCTCGATCCAGTAGATACAGGCGCTGAGATTTCAGAAGACCCAACTGCTCAGATTCCGATTGAAGAATTGCAGCTTTCTGTACGAGCTTATAACTGTCTCAAACGAGCACAAGTAAACTCTGTAGCAGACTTGTTGGATTTTACCCAAGAAGACCTCTTAGAAATCAAAAACTTCGGTCAGAAGTCGGCAGAAGAAGTAGTAGAAGCTTTACAGCGACGCTTAGGCATTACTCTGCCGCAGGAAAGAGGCTCAAAACACGCATAGTTGGTTGTTAGTAGTTAGTAGTTATTAGTTAGTAGTTATTAGTTATTGGCTGATTAACAACTAACAATTTCCCAACTAACAACTAACAACGCTCCAATTAACAATTCCCCAACTAACAACTAACAAAAAGATTATGCGTCACCGTTGTCGCGTTAAAAAACTTAGTAAGCCAGCCGATCAGCGTCGGGCTTTATTGCGATCGCTCACCACCGAGCTGATTCGTCATGGTCGGATCACCACCACTTTAGTCAGAGCCAAAGTTTTGCGAAGCGAAGTGGATAAAATGATTACCTTAGCCAAAGATGGCTCGCTGACAGCACGTCGTCAAGCCCTTGGCTATATGTTCGACAAACAACTTGTTCATGCTTTGTTTGAGCAAGCCCCCACCCGCTATGCGAATCGTCAAGGTGGTTACACTCGCATTTTGCATACCGTCCCGCGTCGGGGTGATAATGCGGAAATGGCAATAATTGAATTAGTTTGAGTCATTGGTCAAAGGCGGTCATAAGTTTACGAATTTTAAACAAATGACTTTTGACTATTGACAATTGACCAAATCCCTATGTTAGAAAGCCACTCCTCAACACCGACTTATAGAGTAGCCCTAGTAATTCAATACCTGGGCACTCATTTTCATGGGTGGCAACGGCAACTACAACAGCGCACCGTGCAAGAAGAAATAGAAAAAGCTATCTCAGTTATACTAGGGTATCATGTGACACTACACGGCGCAGGGCGAACCGATGCCGGAGTTCACGCGGCAGCTCAAGTAGCCCATTTTGATGCTACAGGTAGAATTCCCGCCGAAAAGTGGGCAACAGTTCTTAATAGCTATCTGCCCAAAGATATATTGATTCGGGCTTCGGCAGGTGTAAGTAACAGTTGGCACGCTCGCTTTAGTGCAGCTTATCGACGGTATCGCTACACACTTTACACCGAAGACCGACCGAACTTGTTCGTTAAACCCTTTAGTTGGCATTATTATTATGCACCCCTGGATGAAGCTTTAATTCAGGCTGCCCTTAAACCCTTGATGGGAAAGCATCATTTAGCTGCTTTTCACCGTGCGGGTTCAAAGCGCAAGCATTCCTGGGTAGAAGTGCAAGCAGCGGAGTGTTATCGATCGGGATCGTTTCTTCATATTGAAATTCAGGCAGATGGATTTTTGTATGGCATGGTGCGGCTGTTGGTAGGAATGCTGGTAGAAGTAGGTTCACTTGAGCGATCGCTTTCTAACTTTACAGAAATCTGGACATATCAACACCGGGAAAAAGTCAAATATGCCGCACCCCCCCAAGGATTATGCTTGTTGCGAGTCGGCTATTCAGATTTTCCCTTTCCCCAAGAAGTTTGGTACGACACCTTACCAAAATTAGTTTTTAGTTAGTGGTTATTGGTTAGTAGGAGCGTGGTTATTGGTTAGTAGAACAACGTTCCAACGCTCCAACTATCAACCAACAACGCTCCCACTAACAAATGACAAAGGACACATGACAAATGACAACAAACAAAACTTACCTTCCTCCTGTAGCAACTATTGAGCGTGAGTGGTACGTAGTAGACGCTACCGACAAACGCTTAGGTCGCCTCGCCACCGAAATCGCCATGATTTTGCGCGGCAAAAATAAACCAGAATATACCCCTCACATGGACACAGGCGGCTTCGTCATTGTCGTCAATGCCGAAAAAGTCACAATCACAGGCAAAAAGCGTACTCAAAAAGTCTATCGGCGTCACTCCGGTCGTCCTGGTGGAATGAAAACCGAAACCTTCGCCAAGCTGCAAGACCGCATACCAGAACGGATTATCGAACACGCCGTTAAAGGTATGCTACCGAAAAACAGCCTTGGCAAGCAGTTATTTACCAAACTGAAAGTTTACGCTGGTGCAGATCATCCCCACGCAGCGCAACAACCGAAAGAACTACAAATTAATACAATTCCTGGAGCCGAAAACTAATGCAAGCAGTAGACACCAACAGCGGTCGCGCCGTTTACTGGGGTACTGGTCGCCGTAAATCCGCAGTCGCACGGGTACGCCTAGTTCCAGGTACCGGTCAGATGACCGTAAATGGCAAACCTGGAGATTTATACTTCCAATTCAACGCCAACTACCTAGGAGTCATCAAAGCACCCCTAGAAACTTTGGGACTGGAAAACGAATATGACATTTTGGTGAAAGCCGAAGGTGGCGGCTTAACCGGACAAGCGGATTCAGTTCGCTTAGGAGTCGCCCGTGCCCTGTGTCAGCTAGACCCAGAAAACCGCCCACCTTTGAAAACCGAAGGCTACCTCACCCGCGACCCACGGGCAAAAGAGCGGAAAAAATACGGCTTGCACAAAGCCCGCAAAGCACCTCAGTACTCGAAACGCTAATCAATTTTGGATTTTGAATTTTCTCACGCCAAGCCGCTAAGTCGTCAAGTCTTTTTCTTTGCGGCTTTGCGCCTTTGCGTGAGGCAACAAAAAGTTATAATTTATATAGATTAACCACGAAAGGAAAATGGCTAAACCTGATATTCATCCCCAGTGGTATCCAGAGGCAAAAGTTTACTGCAACGGTCAAGTTGTAATGACCATTGGCTCAACCAAGCCAGAATTGCATGTAGATGTTTGGTCTGGAAACCACCCATTCTATACCGGCACTCAGAAGATGATTGACACCGAAGGTCGAGTAGAACGCTTCCTTCGCAAGTACGGTATGTCCTCATCGTCAGGCGAAGAAGGCGCAGGCGGCAAAAAGAAAAAGTAGCAAAAAGGCTTGGGCAGTGTTTACGACGACCCTGTACTTTTCGGGGTCGATTGTGTTTTTTCCTAAGCCAATTTGTTATTTAAAGGAGCGCGAGCATTCGTCATGGCTGAATCATACCTGCTGGAGAAATTAAAATCAGTTGAACAAACTTTTAATGAATTAACTCGTCGGCTTGCCGATCCGGATACTGCCAAAAATCCGGATGAGTATCAAAAAATCGCCAAGTCACGCTCTTCTTTAGAAGAGGTGGTAAATACTTATGAAACTTGGAAAACTGCTACTGAAGACTTGACAGGAGCGCGTCAAGTTTACAAAGAAGCAAGTAGCGATCCAGAAATGCAAGAAATGGCAGCACTGGAAGTCGATGAACTTGAGCAGAAAATCGAATATTTAGAAACTCGCTTGAAGGTGTTGCTGTTACCCCGCGATCCGAATGATGATAAAAACATCATGTTGGAAATTCGCGCCGGTACTGGTGGCGATGAAGCTAGTATCTGGGCTGGGGATTTGCTGCGGCTGTATTCGCGCTATGCTGATAGTCAGGGTTGGAGAGTGAAGCTGGTAAGTGAGTCTCTCGGTGAGATGGGCGGCTTCAAAGAAGTGATTCTGGAAATTCAGGGTGACAGCGTTTACAGCAAGCTGAAGTTTGAAGCTGGAGTGCATCGCGTGCAGCGTGTGCCGGCAACCGAAGCTGGGGGACGAGTTCACACCTCGACAGCGACTGTGGCAATTATGCCAGAGGTGGATGATGTGGAAATTCACATCGACCCGAAGGATATTGAAATGACTACAGCTCGTTCTGGTGGTGCTGGTGGACAAAACGTCAACAAGGTGGAAACAGCGGTTGACTTGATGCACAAACCTACCGGAATTCGGATTTTCTGTACGGAAGAACGCAGCCAGTTACAAAACAAAGAACGGGCTATGCAAATTCTGCGGGCGAAGTTGTATGAAATCAAGTTGCGCGAACAACAAGAAGAAGTAACTTCGATGAGGCGATCGCAAGTTGGTACAGGTTCGCGTTCTGAAAAGATTCGCACCTACAACTACAAAGATAACCGCGCCACCGACCACCGTCTTGGTCAAAACTATTCGCTTAACCCGGTCTTGGAAGGCGATTTAGAACCACTGATTCAATCTTGTATCTCTCAAGACCAGCAAGAACGGTTAGCAGAACTCGCCACTTCCGGCGCTAGCAATTAATCGGGAGTAGAGACGTTCCAGTGGAACGTCTCTACATAATTATCTGTAAAAACCGCTTGTAGGGATGTTGCTTTAAATACACACAGGCGGTTTTCTAATGCGGTGTCAAGTGCATCTTCGATTTCTCGGCAATAATTGTAATAAGCGAATTCATACCGCATGATGCGATGTAATTTTGTCCATTCCTTCACTGTAGGACAGGTATAAATTAGCTTTTCAACTTCATTTTGCCAACGCGCAAAAATTCGGTAGCTGAAAAAGCTGCTGCATACACCCCCTTGCTCATTCCAGTAAGAAATACACACTTGATGCTTTAGGCAGTGGATTTTCTTGATTTTCTGGACACGCTGACCTTGGGCTATAAGTGCTTCTTTTGCTTCTGCTGACGAAATGTGCCACAATTGTGGTTTAATTTTATTAGCGGCTATTAAACTTTGACCTTTGCGGCGATATTGTGTTTTCTTGCGTGTCCAACTAACCATGATGTACCCCCGTCTGAGCAAACCAAGTTTTTCGCGCTCTTTGACTGCTCGGTTATCAGTCTTTTCAACGATTGCTAAAGTTGCCGTATTGCAACCTTAGATATAGAGTACTGCTAAAAGACAAGCCTGTCAATATAAAAGTAAACTTGTAATATTGCAACTAAACTTGTAAATAAAGTTGACTAGCTATAAAAGCAGTGAACATTGAAAGTAGACAAAAACTGATTGAAATCATTAAATTAGCTCGTGGCTCAACGAGTCAGCGAGCATTTGGCAAGCTTTTGGGGGTTTCTGCTACTGCTGTTCAAATGTGGGAAAAGGGCGTGAAGGTGCCAGATACTGAAAATCTGGCTCAGATAGCAACTCGTGCAGGCTACACGTTGGAAGAGTTACTCTGCTGTTTGGAAGGCAAAGCAGTACCAGAAACCTCAGATTTGAGTGTTATTTTAAGACAAATCAATCATATGCCTTTGTCTCAAGTGGCTCAGATAGTTCAAGCTGCTGCTGCGAGATTTGCTGCTGTTGCTGAGTCTTCGAGTGATGAAGCCAAAGCTAGTTGAATTTTGAAGTGAAGAGCGATCGCCCATCTCAATACAATTCTGCCCGACACCTTAGAAGGGTGAGGCTTCCAGCCTGAGAAAGTGCAAATTTACCAAATATAAAATACCATTTGGATTGATGAATTCATCACAAAGGAATAGTTAAAAATACTGATTATTCCCCAAGCAACATCAAAAATCCAAAATGGTAGCAACCACTGAAAGTCTCGATAAGTTTGTTAATTTTTGTAAGCAACACATCAAAGGCGAAGAAAGAAAAGAAGCGCAAACCTTTTTAGATCGCTTTTTTCGAGCGTTTGGACATGAGGGAGCGCTGGAAGCGGGAGCGAGTTACGAAGAAGCGATAAAAAAAGGCAGCAAGAAAGGTAAAACCGGCTTTGCTGATTTGGTGTGGAAACCCCGCGTATTAATTGAGATGAAGAAGCGCGGGGAAGATTTAAGTAAGCATTATTCTCAAGCGTTTGATTATTGGACGCGGTTAGTACCAAATCGCCCGCGTTATGTTCTGTTGTGCAATTTTGACGAATTCTGGATTTTTGACTTTGATATCCAACTAGATACACCTGTAGATGTAATTCCCCTAGAGCAACTGCCAGAAAGGGCAGGAGCCTTTGCGTTTATGGAATTAGGGGAAAAAACTCCTGTATTTAGAAATAATCAGGTAGTGGTGACAGAACGCGCCGCACGCCGCATGGGAGAATTGCTGCTGGAATTGGAAAAGCGCAAAATTGAGAAGTTGACAGCGCAGCGGTTTATTTTGCAATGCGTGCTGGCGATGTTTGCTGAGGATAGACAATTATTACCGCGTGATATGTTTATTTCCTGCGTTCAGGATTGCATGAAAGGAGCGAGTTCTTACGATGTTTTAGGTGGTTTATTTCGGGAAATGAATCAGCCAGGAATTACGCCAGCGGGACGTTATAAAGGGGTAGATTATTTTAACGGCGGTTTATTTTCGTTGATTCATGGAGAAGAACTTCATGAATATCGCACTCAACAGATGGAAACGAAACAGTGGGGAATTACAACGCTATATAACAAATTTTTTAATGAGCCAACGAGCCAACTTTATAAATTGCATGAACAGCTTGATAAATTGGTGATGCAAACTTACGATTTTAATCCTAACGACGACATTTTAGAGAAGCTGCTGGAATTGAATTTAGAATTAGCTGAGAAAGAAAAGCGGGGTGAAACTATTGTTGGTTGTTGGGAACCGATTTGAAGTCAAATAAAATCCTATCGCCAAAAAATAAATTCTTTGGCTAATAACCCGGCGTTGCAAGTGGATGCGATCGCCCGTATACTACCCTGCTCTCTCTGAGCAGGGCAACCGCACAAAGTGCGGTTGGGTAGTAAGGCGCTTGAGCGATCGCGTAGTGACTCTCGGCATATACTGATTATACAATCGAAGACGACCTCTATTGAACAAAGTCGAATTTCGTTGAAAGTAATGCGGACTCATGTATTCCCAGTGCAAGGATGAGCCGTATCATCACTATATTAAGCAACATCTAAAGCATTATATTTAAACAGTGGTAAGGTGCATAACTTGTGTCTTACCGAAATCGATTCATGCTTGTACCTGGTTAGGGTTTTTACTTAAGTTGAAGCATTTCTTTTTGTATTTACTCTGAAAAAAATTTTGAAAAATGAGTAAAATTTAATGCAGTAATCTAGTTCAGTATTTATATTCTTTAGTTACTTGAAGTCAAGCAAAGCACAGTTTGTAGATGGGCGATCGCATAGCTCTTTGGGTGCTTCGCACTCCTCTGTCGCCTAACCCGCAACGCCCGGTTATTACTTAAGATAATGGAAAAGTCCAACTTGCGATAGATGACAAGACTAATCAAGTCAAAAAACAAAAAATCTCCGGAAATCACAAAAAAGTAGTCTAAATTTTTACCTGTTACATATGCTATGTTCAATGCAGTTCCGTGTTATACTCTATACAGTTTACAGGGTGCTTATTAACACAAACACAAACCAAGGAGTATTCATGTCTAACATCAAAATCACTGATGTGCAACCAGCTAAGATTGTTGATGAACTTTTTAGCGAACTTACGGATGAACAATTAAGCCAAATCTCTGGAGGAGGTGTGTTCTTTAGTGATGACTCAACTACTGTAATTGTCGATGGGGGAACCGTAAAATACTTTGGTTCGGATGGGCAACAGGGATATTATGGTCCCGGCGGAGCATCTTATACCGATTAAGGTTGGACTAGTCCAACCTTAATCCACCCTACGGTCTGAAAATGTTAGCCCGAAAGGGTTGTAACTTTTTATTAAATTTGTTGACCGAGCGGCAGTTCTACAAATCCTCTAACGGTTTCTCAGATTTCCAGGGCTGGATACCTAATAGAGAGTTAAGTAGAAAGACATTTGGTCATGAATTTAATAGTTTCGGCGTAAGTCCCCCACCATAACGGTACACCCAAAAGGTGGGGGATACTCGCTGTGAAAGTGACGAAAACATCAACAGACCTATATTAACACTTCAGTCAATTAGGAAGTGGGGTGTTTGCATAAGAACACAAGAACTAAGCTTTACATCTCCCGATTTGCCCATTTTTAAAGGAGTTGGAAAAAAGCCTGCTCAGGGGTAAATGATTGACCTGCAAGTTGGGTTAAATAGCAATTATAGTTTAGCATAAACCCCTCCTATTTTTCCTCTGGAGGGGATTTTATTGTTTAATTGGCATCCTCGTGACCAGGCGATCGCCCGTCACTTGCAACGCCCGGTTAATAGCTCAAGTCCATTATACATCTGCAAAAATCAAGTAGAGACATTTCATGAAACGTCTCTACCAAGGGTTTCGAGCAACGCATAATTGTTTTTCACGACGTTTGTCCATTTTAATGGACTGAAAGAAAGATAAGTATTCTGATAATTTAGTTTTATTTATAGGAGTTTCGCTATTAGCCAGGGTTTTATAACCCTTGGTGGGTGATGAACAAATTGTTTTCAAATATTAAAAATCGAGCTGAATATCCCCGACTTATTTAATAAGTCGGGGATATTCTCTGAACACGCGCTTGATCGATCGAACTGCTGTATAAAGAAGGCGATCGCATTCAAGAAAGCGATACATGATAATCTTGTCATAAGTGTTTTATCTACTAAGTTGTGAAAACCGACAGCATCTTTTATCGGTTATTTCAAGAATTCCCCAGCATCTTCTTTGAACTCATCGGAGAACCACTAGAAGCAAACTTGTATCAATTTTCGTCAGTTGAAGTTAAACAAACAGCATTCAGAATTGATGGAGTTTTTCTTCCTACACAAACAGAGGAAAACCCAATTTACTTTGTTGAAGTTCAATTTCAGCCAGACTCAGAAATTTACTCTCGACTGTTTGCCGAAATATGTTTATATCTTCGTCAAAACAAGCCAGAAAACGATTGGTGTGCTGTGGTTGTATACCCAACTCAAAGCACAGACACAGGAGATATAAAACATTACCGCGAGTTCTTCAGCAGTCAGCGAGTCAGTCGCATTTATCTAGATGAATTAGGCGAAGTTACATCGCTACCAATTGGCATTGCAAGCGTCAAATTAGTTATTGAAGCTGAAGATACAGCAATTGGACAAGCAAGGGAGTTAATAGACAGAGTAACCCAAGATGTAGACGATGAAATTATGCAGGGGCAATTATTACAATTGATAGAGACAATCATCGTCTACAAGTTTCCAAGGATGACTAGGGAGGAAATACAAGCAATGTTTAGTTTAAGTGAGTTAAAGCAAACCAGATTTTATCAGGAAGCCTTCACAGAAGGCAAGCAAGAAGGTATAGAACAAGGCAGAGAAGAAGGCAAACGCGAAGCTACTTTAAACGCTGTACGCCAATTTTTGGCATTGGGGCTTAGTTTAGAACAGATAGCACAAGGCTTAAGTCTAAGTCTTGAGGAGGTAAGACAACTGGCACAACAACAGTCTTCAAACGAGTAAGGCAATAGTTGAAATCCTAATTTGACAACAAGCTTCAGGAGGAAATACAGACAATGTTTAGTATAAGTGAGTTCAAGCAAACCAGATTTTATCAGGAAGCCTTTGTTTGAAGGTAAGGAACAAGGTAGAGAAGAAGGGAAACGCGAAGTTTATTCAAGCGCTGTACGCCGCCTTCTGGCATTAGGATTTAGTTTAGAGCAGATAGCAGAAGGCTTAGGCTTGAGTATTGAAGAGGTAACGCAAGCAGCGTAATAGCCTTTGAAAATCTTCTCTTTATGCCAAGAATTAATACGAAATATGTAGTTAAATTTTGTTAATATTTGGACACGGCGTGAGCTTCTGCGCCTCTGTTACCCATTCCCTACCCTAGAGACACTGAATGCTGCGACTTGAACATATCAGTAAAATTTATCCCACAGGCGAAATTCTCAAAGATGTCAACTGGGAAGTCAAAGTTGGCGATCGCATCGGCTTGGTGGGTGTCAACGGTGCCGGAAAATCTACCCAACTGAAAATCATCGCCGGCGAAATCGAACCCACCGCAGGCGAAATTATTCGTCCGGCTAGCTTACACATAGCTTACCTCAACCAAGAATTTGAAGTAGACCCCAGCCGTACTGTTAAAGAAGAATTTTGGCGTGCCTTTGTCGAAGCAAACAAAGTTAATGAAGCTTTGTCACAGGTGCATCGGGAAATGGAAACGGCAACTCCAGACCAGTTAAACAAACTGATCGAGAAAATGGATCGTCTCCAAAGGCAGTTTGAAGCACTTGATGGCTATGGATTAGAGGCAAAAATTGACAAAATTCTGCCAGAAATGGGTTTTGATGGCGGTGATAGCGATCGCCTGGTAAGTGCTTTTAGCGGCGGTTGGCAAATGCGGATGAGTTTGGGTAAAATCCTGCTGCAAAAACCCGACTTATTGCTGCTGGACGAACCTACCAACCATCTGGACTTAGAAACCATCGAATGGTTAGAAAATTACCTCAAAGGGCTGACTACCCCGATGGTAATAGTATCTCATGACCGGGAATTTTTAGATCGCCTCTGCACCCAAATTGTAGAAACAGAACGCGGTGTCTCCACCACTTACCTCGGCAACTACTCCGCCTACCTGCAACAAAAAGCCGAAAATCAACAAGCGCAACTTAGTGCTTACGAACGTCAGCAGAAAGAACTAGAAAAACAGCAAACTTTTGTTGACAGATTCCGCGCTAGTGCTACCCGCAGTACCCAAGCAAAAAGCCGCGAAAAACAACTTGAAAAAATTGAACGCATTGAAGCACCTGTAGCTGGTGTCAGAACTTTGCACTTCCGCTTTCCCCCCGCACCCCGCAGCGGACGCGAGGTAGTAGAAATTAAAGATTTAACTCATATCTATGATGATAAAATTCTCTTTTTAGGCGCAAATCTTTTAATTGAAAGAGGCGATCGCATCGCTTTTCTTGGTCCCAACGGTGCAGGTAAATCTACTGTCCTGCGTTTGATTACGGGTAGCGAAAAACCGACAGAAGGTACTGTTCGCTTAGGCGATCACAACGTTATTCCCGGTTACTTCGAGCAAAACCAAGCCGAAGCTTTAGATTTAAAGAAAACTGTCATGGAAACCATCCATGATGAAGTTCCCGACTGGAAAAATGAAGAAGTCCGCACGCTGTTGGGACGCTTTTTGTTTTCTGGGGACACAGTGTTGAAATTAGTCGCAGCATTAAGTGGGGGAGAAAAAGCGCGTTTGGCATTAGCAAAAATGCTTTTGTGTCCCGCAAATTTACTCATTTTAGATGAGCCGACAAACCATCTAGATATCCCAGCAAAAGAAATGCTGGAAGAAGCAATCCAAAATTATGATGGCACTGTAATTGTTGTTTCTCACGACCGTTATTTTATTTCTCAGGTAGCAAATAAAATCGTCGAAATCCGCGATGGCGAATTCCGCGTCTATCTAGGGGATTATCATTACTATTTGGATAAAATCGCCGAAGAAAAAGAACAAGCAAGATTAGCAGCGATCGCCGCTGAAAAAGCCGCCAAAAAAGCCGCCAAAGCTGCAAAAGCCGGCGGCAAAAGGAAATGAGGGATAGTGGGGCATGGGGGAGGCAGTGCGGTCTTGGGGTCTCCCCAAGTGGAGCATCTGCCGTCATGGGGCATGGAGTATGGAAAGAATCTCTCATTCTCAATTCGTAACTGCCAATGCCCAATGCCCAATGCCCAATGCCCAATGCCCAACAACTAACCACGTTTACCACAAAAATTCAGTAAAAGTTATTCAAATTTAAAAATATGTAAAAAAATAGTAATTCTGTCATAAATAAAGTTAATAAGCAGAAATTCACTTGCAGCGGTGAGTAGCAGTGGTATCATTCGGGTATTACAAAAAGTAAAGGGCAATTTTATTATGACCAAGGCACCTATTGCTCCCGTGGTGCTTGTCATTTTAGACGGATGGGGCTACTGCGAGGAAACACGAGGAAACGCGATCGCCGCTGCTAAAACTCCCGTAATGCAAAGTTTATGGGCAGCTTATCCGCATACCCTCATCCGCACATCCGGAAAAGCCGTGGGATTGCCAGAGGGTCAAATGGGCAACTCAGAAGTTGGTCATTTGAACATCGGCGCTGGGCGAGTTGTACCACAAGAATTAGTCCGCATTTCCGATGCTGTCGAAGATGGTTCGATCCAACGCAACCCCGCACTGGTCAAAATTTGCCAGGATGTCCGCAGTCGAAATGGCAAGCTGCATTTAGTCGGGCTTTGTTCCGAGGGTGGGGTACACTCGCACCTTTTGCATTTGTTAGGATTACTTGACTTAGCCAAAGGTCAAGGACTTTCGGAAATTTGCATCCACGCCATCACCGACGGTCGTGACACCACACCAAAAGAAGGTGTACAAGCAATCGGGTTACTGCAAAATTACATTGACCGCATAGGCGTTGGACGCATAGCCACCCTCAGCGGTCGCTATTACGCAATGGATCGCGATCGCCGTTGGGATCGAGTCAAACGCGCCTATGATGTCATGACACAAGATGGCGTTGGTGACGGTCGCAATGCCGTAGAAGTCTTGCAAGCATCTTACGCCGAAGGTGTTACCGACGAATTCGTTTTACCAACACGCATTGCCCCTGGTGCAGTAGCTGAAGGCGATGGAGTGATATTTTTCAACTTCCGCCCCGATCGCGCCAGACAACTGACCCAAGCTTTTGTCAATCCTCATTTTACCGGCTTTGAAAGACAGCAAATCACCCCGCTGTCGTTTGCAACCTTTACTCAATACGATCCAGAATTACCAGTTGCTGTAGCCTTTGAACCTCAGAATCTCAATAATATTCTGGGGGAAGTAATTGCCAATCATGATTTAAAGCAGTTTCGCACCTCCGAAACAGAAAAATACGCCCACGTCACCTACTTCTTCAACGGCGGTTTGGAAGAACCTTTTCCCGGAGAAGACCGAGAACTGGTCAGCAGTCCAATGGTAGCGACCTACGACAAAGCACCGGCGATGTCAGCAGCACCATTAACAGAGGTAGCGATCGCCGCCATCGAAAAGAAAATCTACTCGCTAATTATAATTAATTATGCCAACCCAGACATGGTAGGGCATACTGGTCAAATAGACGCTACGATTAAAGCATTGGAAACCGTTGACCGATGTTTGGGACGCCTTCTAGAGAGCATCGGCAAAGCCGGAGGTACAGCAATTATTACCGCCGACCACGGCAACGCCGAGCATATGCTAGATGATGCGGGCAATCCCTGGACAGCTCACACCACCAATCCAGTCCCCTTAATTCTCCTAGAAGGAGAAGGTGCAAAAATCCCCGGACACGGTACAAATGTCAGCCTGCGAAACGATGGCAAGCTAGCCGATATTGCCCCAACAATTCTGGAGATTTTACAGCTGCCGATTCCACCAGAAATGACAGGGCGATCGCTACTTCAAAACGCTGAGTATGAAGTGCAATTTAAACGCACTCCCGCACCAGTTGGACTGTAAAAAAGTTAGTCTTTCATGAGTGATGAGTTAAGAATTAATAATTTTTTAACTTTCCTACAGACGTTCCGGCGGAACGTCTCTACCGTGCCTTTCGTACAGACGTTCCGCCGGAACGTCTCTACCTAACTCATTAAATTCCTACCATGACCGTTACTAATATCGTGCAAGGCATCTGGGCATTTTCTGCCGTTGGTTTAATTATTTTAGTATTGCTGCATAGTCCAAAAGGCGATGGCGTTGCTGCCATTGGCGGACAAGCTCAATTGTTTAGCAGCACCAAAAGTGCAGAAACCACACTCAACCGAGTTACCTGGACACTTACGGTAATTTTCCTCGGCTTAACCGTAGTTTTAAGCGCTGGTTGGCTGCCTAAGTAAGGATGGGGAGAATAACTTAACGCTTTATGCCCAAAACAAAGAAAAAGTATAAGTCGATGGGCATAAATAAACGGAAGTTCGTAGTAAGGGCTTCAGCCCTTAAAAGCGAAGATATGAGGCGAAGATATGAGCGGTAAACCGCTCACTACGAAGAATATTTTACGTTTAATTACAGTCCTTGCCTTAGCTATTGGCACAGGGCTGTTAGTCATTTTTACTAACTTCCAGTCAAACGCTAGCCAAGCACAAAATGGCATCTTGACACAAACACCGAAAGATGCATCAGACTTCAGAAAAATTCCCCCCCTCCCCCCTTCCTCCTCTCCTCCCCTCTCCCCCACTTCCCAAAAACCCCATCCCCTACCGCCGACGCTGGTACAGTGGAAAGACAGCACCAACAGCGGCGACTACTTTTCTGAAGTTAAATTAACTGAAGTCGGTTATTTAGTTTGGTCACAGTTTCCTGTTAATGTTTACGTAGAAACACCGAAAATAATTAGCAGCGAACAGGCTCAAGCATGGGTTAATACTGTTGTGCAAGCAGTGCAAGAGTGGAGTGTTTATTTACCCTTGGAGGTAGTAAAAAAGCCGGAGGTTGCTAATATTACAATTGTGCGAAAAGCCCCACCTCTGCAAAAGTCGCCTAATAGTAACATTCCGCGTGCGCGATCGGCACTAACCACTTACGAGTTCTACACAAATAACAAAGTTTTATCTCACCGCTTCACGATATTGCTGAGTCCTAGCCAAACTGGTAATTATCTTACCGCAGCCGCCCGCCACGAATTCGGTCACGCGCTGGGAATTTGGGGTCATAGTCCGATACAAAGTGATGCTTTATACTTTTCCCAAGTTCGCAACCCTCCGCCCATTTCTGCTAGAGATGTGAATACTTTGAAGCGCGTTTACGAACAGCCTACTAGTTTGGGATGGTAATTATAGCATTTTTATCGTAGAGACGTTCCGGGGGAACTTCTCTACAATAGGGTAAAAATTTTCAATTCATACTCTTATTCAGCAACGCCAAATTTATAATTAAAATTTACCTTGCAAAATCGCCTGAAAACGCTTATTTTTTCGTAAACTATCTAAATCTGTATCGGTTTTTGCAGTAGGTAAATACCTGGTAGGATTCATCTTAATGGCTTGGGCGATGTGATTTACAGCCAAAGTAGTCTTTTTTTGACATGCATAACAGTAACCTTTGTTATATATGCCGTTTACGTGGTCGGGTTTAATTTGTAGGGAACGGTCAATGCTAGCGTGAGCTTCGCTAAGTTTACCAAGTTTGGCGAGGGCATAACCGCGATTATCCCACGCTTCATAGTTGTTTGGATCGGCTTCAATTGCTTTGTCGTAAGATGCGATCGCTTCTTTGGTTTTTCCTAGCCGTCGCAACGTAATACCCCGATTATTCCATGCATGAGTATCCTGGGGGTCAATTTCAGTCGCTCGATTGTAGCAAATTAATGCTTCTTCATCTTGCTGAAGCTGACACAACATATTTCCTTTATTATTTAAAGCAGGCGCATATTTTGGGTCTATTTCCAGTGCTTTATCAAAGCTAGAAATCGCTTCTTCTGGCTTTTCCCAACTCATAAAAGCACAGCCACGATTGAACCACACAGTCGGATCGTCAGGCTGAATGCTAATTGCTTGATCGTAACTGCGAATCGCTGCTTTAAAGCGTTTCAAACTGACTAAAGCATTACCCCGGTTAGTAAAAGATTTATAATAGCTGGGGTTAAATTCAAGCGATCGCTCATAAGCATTCAGCGCTTCTGTATGTCGTCCTAATAACGTTAAAGAGTTCCCTTTAGAATCCCAAGCTGCGTAATCATACGGGTACAATAAAAGCAGTTGATCGTAACTTTCTAATGCTTCTTTATGTTTGTCCCATTCAGCCAAAGCCAAGCTGCGGTTATATAAAGCAGTATGGTCTTTGGGATTCAGGGCAAGAGCGCGATTAAAATCCTCAATGGACTCCGCGTAACGCTTTAAGTGTCCAAAAACCAATGCGCGACAGCACCAAGCATCAGTATAGTTTGGGTCAAGCTTGAGTGCTGCACTTAAAGGAGCGATCGCTGCGGCAAACTCGCGTGCTTCAAACAGTCGAACGCCTTCTTCAAATAAAGTTGTGGCGGTTGCCTGTGTCTCGTCGTTCATAGGCATCGACTCTGTTAAATACCTATAATATTACCGTACTGCAAGCGATGTACGATAAGCACAGATGTGCGACAGAGATACATTAAATATTTATTAATAAAATTTTGGATAAAGACCTTTTCGACTTAACACTTTGATAGCACGACTGACTAATTTTATATTTGGATGGGTCAGCAGTTGCTGAAGATAGGGAATAGCTTCAGAAATTTCAGATAAGGGCTTTGCACAATCTGTACAATGCAAAAGGCATTCTGGCTTACGCTGCAACATCTCAATAATTAGACTTTGGTACATTTGTTGCGAACATTCTGTTGCAATGCCTACCTGAATGTCAGCTTCTCTATAAGCTGGTGCCCATGTGACAATTACAAAAGGTTGGGTTAGTTGATAGGCTTTTACTTCTTTTGTTGAACATTGGTTCAGCCACAGTTTGCGTCTGCGCTGAAGTAAACTTGGTAGATCATCACGCTCACCAAGATCAAGTGTCATTAAAAGCTTTTCAACTTTTGATGGAATAGTAGTAATTAGTTCAAATCCAAGAACAGTTGCTGCCAAAAGCTTATCATCATGGGAAGGTATAGCAATACGGTCACTAACTTTTATGCTTCGGTGAAAGCAGCTTACCAATCAAAAAAGTCCAGTGACGGTAATAAGATTCACCTGGATGGCGATGTATCTGGTGAGCAGATATGATTTCAAATGCAAAAGTCATAAAAGCGCGATCGCTCGTTAACTAACCTTTGGTCGGTACTTATTAACAGATAAGGTGCGATATAAGCGAGAGTACGGCATCCTACCGATGCTGCCCTCTAATTCTAAATTAAAAATAAAAAATAAAAGCCAAGACGTGCTTTTAAATAAAAAAACATGATTAAAGTCATGTTTAGATCATGACCTTCGATTGATGTGCTGATGCAACTCTGACTTCTATTATTAGCATGGCTTGAATTCAGCAAGCCTCAAGGCAAAGTGAGTTATCAGATATATTTAATTGCAATTTCAGCTTTTCAATAAGGATATAAAACCATGAAACGCACAAAACTTTTATTGACTGCCGCTGCCCTGTGTTTAGGTATGATACCCACATTCCCCGCTCAGGCTGCAAATGGCGAGATTACTTGCGATAGACTTATCAACGAAAATGGTTATTCGGTAGTTGCTAGGCGAGGTGGCGAACCTGTTTACCAAAATGGGCGGCTTGTCAGTTATCGTTATGTCTACAGCATTCGGAATCGGGGTTATGAAGGAGGAGATCGTTATGGAAGAGGAGACCGTTATGGAAGAGGAGACCGTTATGGAAGAGGAGACCGTTATGGAAGAGGAGACGGTAATATAATTTGTGTCTGGAACGCAAGACGTGATTCAGCCAGACTAATTGAGCGCTAAAAAAGTTACTTTTTTTGAATTCCCCCGAATAGAATTGACCGCTTCTTCTGCCGTTCAAAAGCTAGGGTGGGCATTATTGCCCACCCTAAATTTATTTCTAAACAGGACGTAGGTTCATGAGTTCTTGGGGAGATGCTAGCATATCGATCGCCACAAAGAAAATCTTACCTTGGGGATTGATTAAGAACCGCCAAGCAATATTCATTCCCA
This sequence comes from Tolypothrix sp. VBCCA 56010, assembly GCF_050875635.1. Taxonomy (NCBI): domain Bacteria; kingdom Bacillati; phylum Cyanobacteriota; class Cyanophyceae; order Nostocales; family Tolypothrichaceae; genus Tolypothrix; species Tolypothrix sp. VBCCA 56010. The sequence goes on along the minus strand of NZ_JBPAOH010000013.1, from coordinate 44,470 downwards.
CGGTGACACCAAACCAAGGTGTTTGTACCACACCTGTGATTTTCAGTTGCTTAGAACCATCTGGGAGAACTTCGCTGATACCTTGCTTTGGCATCATGTTCAGTCCTTGGGCTTCTTCGCGCATGTATTTAGCGATCGCCTACATATAGAGTCAAAATATTCCGATAGTCTTTAAAGTATTAAGTGTGAACGCTATGAGCGTCTCCTCCAAAGAGGATAAAGTATAAAATTTTCATTCTCGATCCTTTGTGTCTTTAGTTTTAAGCTTTCGTTCTGTATGAAAATTGCAATTTTGGGTGCAGGAAATGTAGGCGGTACTCTTGGTAAAACCTGGGCAAATAACAATCATCAGGTATGTTTCGGAGTAAAAAATCCGACAGCAGATAAAACCCAAGCTTTAATCAAAGATATTGGTAGCAACGCCAGTGCTAGTAGTGTTACTGAAGCTGTCCTAGATGCTGATGTAGTAGTTTTAGCAACACCTTGGCAGGTAACTCAGCAGGTAATTGAGGAATGCGGCAACCTGACAAATAAGATTGTGATTGATTGCACAAACCCACTTTCAGAAGACTTTTCCACTTTAACCATCGGTTTGACAACTTCTGGTGCCGAACAAGTCGCTGAGTGGGCGAAAGGTGCAAAAGTATATAAAGCTTTCAATCAAACTGGTTGGGAAAATATGGCAAACCCAACCGTAGAAAATCGGAAAACGGTAATGTTTGTTTGTGGCGACGATGAAGACGGCAAGTCTACTGTACTCAAACTGACTGAAGAAATAGGATTTGAAGCAATTGATGCAGGTTCGCTTGACTCTGCCAGACTTTTAGAACCATTAGGACTGCTTTGGATCAAACTTGCTCACGCTTACGGACAGGGGCGCGATTTTGGTTTTGCTTTGGTTCGGCGCAAGTAGAAGGTAACTAGGAGATAAAGCGATCGCATAATTGAAAAACTATGACAATTTTAATTACAGGGGCAACTGGAACCATTGGCGGCGAAGTCGTCAAACAGCTGGCAGCGAAAAACTTGCCGATACGTGCCTTTGTCCGCAACCCTAGTAAAGCAGTTGGGTTAAAGCAGCTAGGTGTGGAAATTGCCCAAGGTGATTTTTTGCATCAAGATACCCTTGAAGCAGCATTATACCAATTTAAATAATGTTTGCGACACATAAATTCTTCGTAGGGGCACGGCAGTGCCGTGCCCCTACCCATCTGTCGCATTCTTTTTTCAAATTGGTATTACAAGGTATAGAAAAGGCATTCCTCGTTACGGCAAACGATCTGCGTCAAGTGGAGATGGAATCAAATTTTGTTGATGCGGCTCAAAAAGCAGGCGTGCAGCACATTGTCAAGTATTTATTCCACTGGACCCAAAGGAGTTTGGGTTTACTCTGCAAATGGCGAGTTAAAAGACCGCATTTACACCCCGGAAGTAGTTACTAACGTTGCTTGGGGCGATCGCGATTACAAAACTCTTTATCTGACTGGCATCAACAGTCTTTACCGCGTTCACCGTCCAGTCGGGGGTGTAACACCAAACTAAAAGGCAATCATGTAAGGATTGAGAGAGAGTATTAAATTTTGAATTCCCCTTGTCTCCCTTGTCCTCCTTGTCCCCTTGTCCTCCTTGTCCCCTTGTCTTGCCTAAGCTCCGCGACTAAGTTGCACGCGGGGCTGTATTAAAACATTACTATAAAGTTCTTCGAGTTGAGTAATATTATTGCTGAGGGTATATCGCTCTAATACTCGCTTTCTGGCTTTTTGCCCTAACAGTGTTGTTAATTCCGGATGGTCTTGGAAGAGGGGCAAAAAAGTTTTTAATTGCGATCGCACTGTTTTGGTACTGAGAATTACACCCGCACCCTTGGACAATACTTCGCCATCTGCGCCGACATCTGTGGCTAAACACGCGCTTCCCACTGCCATTGCTTCTAACAAAGACAGCGAAAGTCCCTCTACCAATGAGGGCAAAATAAATACATCTGCACCGCGTAAAATTTCGATGCGCCTATTTTCGTTGGCAATAAACCCTAACCAACTTATGCCATATTCGGAACCATAAAACGTTTCTAAAGAAGATTTCAATGGACCATCACCGACAATTAGCAATTTACTATCAAAGCGCATTTGGGCTTGTTTCCAAGCGCGGAGGAGGGCTTCGACGTTTTTTTCTGGGGCAATGCGACCTTGATAAACAAATAAACGTTCTGCTTGAAATTCTGCTTTGATTTTAGAAGTTCCCGGAGAATACCTGGCAGTATCCACACCGTTGGGAATTACGGCAATATTTTCTTCTGGCACACCCATGCGTGCTAGTAATTCTCGCTGTATTTGAGAAAATACAATCACGCGATCGTAGTTACCCAAAAAAGGCGCATAAAGTTGATACGCCAAAAGTTGTGTTCCTGATATCAGTTTTGCCCCTTTGCCAGCAAACGGTGTGTGGAAAGTGGCAACTAAGGGCAAATTCAGTTCTTCACAGATTTCTGGCAGAACAAAGTCAAGCGGAGATAAAGTCAGCGAAGCATGAACTATATCCGGCTTGATGCGCTTTAACGACTGAGTTAAAACCTTGGTCGCTTTAAAAGTTGGAATTGTGTAAACCTGAGACTTGTAAATGAAGGGTAGCGGAACCTCTGGGCAATTGGGCCAGCTGTCGGGTTGAGATTCTTCTTGGGCGAAGTGAAGGAAACTAACTTGATGTCCCCTGTCTAGCAAGGCATTTGTGATTTCCCGACTGTAGGTGACATTGCCGCAAAAGGGTGATTTTTTTCCAATCCAGGCTATACGCATTCTTTATTAGCTATCAGGAAAGCGGGTTTGATCTATCAGCTAAATGTCCTTTCTTTTTCGTATGATTGTGCTGTTGTACTTGCTAGGTTTTCAGTTCTTATAAAATCCCGCTATTACTCAATTCCCAGCGCAAAATTTTACGTTGCTCTACGAAAGTGCATTTTATGGATTTTTTACTTTACTTTTAAGTTGCTAATTCCTAATCAGTTCATAACAACTTACATAGATGCGATGTATCGCCTCTAGTTAATGTCAGGTTTATCCCTAGCAAGTACCTGATAAATCATTATTGACTTCAGTTTAGCACGAAAACAAAAGCTTTCAGTAAATAATTGATAATGCCAGAAGAGTGAATAATAACTCCTTTTTTTTGATAACTACTCAGAGAAGTTATACCAGCTTAATATACTACCTGAAAAGACGATCGCCGCCAATCCCAAAAATACAGCTTGTAATCCAACGAATGTTTCTGCGACACCTGCCAATGCCAAAGGTAAGGTGAGAGCAATATTAATCACATTGTTTTGCAGACCAAAAACTTTACCACGCATTTCGGGTGGGGTTTCGCTTTGGATCGCTGTTTGCATCGGGATACCGACTAACGCCCCACATACACCCAACAGCATCACTAACAAAAGGATAATCCATAACTGTGTTGTGAATATCGACAAACCAATCAAGGATGCTGTCATACCTATACATCCAAATACACTTAATTGGGTATAAGAAAAACGTTGACAAAATTGACCAAGAATGGTTGCCCCAAGAGCAATACCAACACCACCAGATGCGAGTAAAAAGCCGAATTGGGAGGCTTTTAAGTTGGGAATTAGTTCTGCCATGCGAACCGCGAGAACAGTTAAGGCGGCAAAGACAGAAAATAAGATAATAAGTTGGATTAAAGCATTGCGAAGGCGATGATTTTCTCCTAGATACTTAAAACCATCACGCAGGTCAGCAAAAACGTGGGGGTATTCTGCTCGATCTGAGTGAGATTTTTCGTTAGTTGACAAAAGTAACAAAATTATGCCAGCTAAAGCATAACTACCACCCACCAAAAGTTCTTTACCCAATCCTCCGCTACCACCAACAATTAACTGCCAAACATGGTCAGCTAAAGCTAACAGCGGTTCCCCAACAGCAAACCCGACAATCACCGATGCCATCATCGTTGTTGTATACAGCGAGTTAGCCGAGAGTAAATCTTGCTCTTTCACTACCAAAGGAATCGCTGCCTGTTCTGCTGGTGCAAAAAACTGCGTCAGCGTCGAAACCAAAAAAGTTACAACTAAAATCATGCAAAAACCGACTGGCAAGACTCCGATTGGTTTCCAATCATGAGTTAACCACAGCAGCATCGGAATTGCCAAAACCAAAATACCGCGCCAAACATTTGTTGCTACTAACACTGCCTTTTTTGACCAGCGGTCTACAAATACACCCGCAACAGAACCAAACAGCACCGCAGGAATTGTAAAAGTCATCATCAGCGCTGATACCCAACCGCTAATACTTTGATCGCTTGCCTGAAACTGAGTATTTATCAAAGCAATCATCAGCACTAGATATACTTTATCTGCCAATTGGCAGAAGACTTGACCACCCCAAAGAGCTAAGAAATTAGGATTTTTGAATACAGGCAAAAAACCCTGTTGACCATCACTTGATACTGCTTCACCTTTATCTGGCGGTTCTTTGCCATTTGTAGAGGTTAATAACTTATGCTCAGAAGCATCAATTTTGCCATTTTCACTTGTGTTTTTTTCGCCACCTTTTGTTATATCGCTTTTTGGTATTTCCGACTTTGACCAATTTTTCTCATTGTGAGAAACGTCTGGAGACATTTCTTGGCTATACAAGCGATCGCTTGTATTCGGAACAGCACTAAGATGTGGTGAAGAAGGCGATAATGGTGTCCTATTATGTTTTTTGCCGTGACTGGGGGAGTGCGGCAAGATTTTTGGTTCTAAATCAGACGGTTGCATCATAGTTGGCAGCAAAATAAGAATCGATCAACGCAGCGGAGCGAATAGGACGACCTAAATGATATTGAGCATATAAGCGCAAAATTTGCTCAACAGATGACCAGCCATCATTGGCAGCATCAATAGGCATTATCTCTGGTTGCGACAACTGCTGGAGCATAGCCAGTTCTGTCGCATTTAGTCGGCTAGAAAGCACTGGTATTTCTTGGCGATGGACAATAGTTTCGTAGGCTGACGAAGATGGGGGGATGGGGAGAGGGGGGGATGGGGAGATGGGGAGATGGAAAGAGGGGGGGGAAAAAGAATTATTCTCCTTGTCTCCTTGTCTCCTTGTCTCCTTGTCTCCAAGGAGTCCCCCTTGTCCACGGACACGTTCCTCACTCCTCCACCCCCGCACGGAAGTGTCCTCCCCTTGTCCCCCTCTCCCTTTCTCCCCTTCTTTTCGCAAGCGCTCCAAAGCTTGTAAACTAACTGTTCCACCAGCAGAGACACTAAATCCTACCTGAGCCTTGGGGTCTGAAAAGTCTGGTATTAAGGGACGCTGAGTCAAGCAACAAACTTGCACTTGGGGGGTGAGTCCTGAATTCGCTAAAAGGTGAAATACAGCATGTGCCAGATGAGCGAAAATACTTTTTACCTCTGTGGTGGGTATCGCTTCCAACCTACCCAGATGTTCATTGAGTAACTCATACAATTCCTCTTGGGGTTGTTCGCTTAGAGCTTGACATAATACAATTTCTGCTAAATACTGACTAGCAGCTAGTTTTCCTAAGTCTTTACCAAGACCTGGATAAGTTTTTATAGTTTGCGCTTGTGTAATTTTATCGAGCGATCGCCCTTGGGCAATCAATAGTTCATTGACCACAAACATCCCACTCCTACCACCAAGGCTTGATTTGTGCTTGCGTGCCCCTGGAGCAATTGCTCGAATCAAACCAAACTCTCGTGTCAAAATTGTCACTAGCCTATCGGCTTCGCCAAACGCCTGGGTTTTCAGATTAATCCCAGTTGCTTTATAAGTTCTACTCATTAGTCATTGGTCAAAGGCGGTTAGTAGTTAGTAGTTAGTAGTTAGTGGTTAGTAGTTAGTAGTGAAGAAAATCGACTAACTACTAACAATTCCCCGACTAACAAAAAACAAATAACTAGTCTCTATGATTCCAGGGTATCGCGCTGGCGGATCAAATCGATACCGCGAGAGGTGCCTAATCTAGTTGCACCCGCTACGATTAAGTCTAAAGCTTGCTCGGCGGTGCGAATTCCTCCTGAAGCTTTAATTCCCACTCTTTCTCGTGCTACTTCTTTCAAAAGTCGTACATCTGCCACTGTCGCACCACCGTTCCAACCTGTACTGGTTTTGAGAAATGCCGCTCCTGCATCCATAGCTATTTCTGCTGCCATTTTTTTCTCCGTATCCGTCAGCAGATTAGTTTCTAATATTACCTTTACTTTTTGTCCGGCGGCTTCGCAAATTTCGGCAATTTCCTGGTGAATTTCCTCAGTTTTGCCAGCTTTCAACCAGCCCAAATTAATTACCACATCCAACTCAGCAGCACCATTTTCGAGTGCTTCTTGAGCTTCAAACAGCTTCGCAGCCGAAGTCGTCGCGCCAGTAGGAAAGCCAATCACCGTACAGACTTTAGGATTTTTGCCGTGGAGGAGTTCCGCCGCTTGCTTGACATGCACGGGGTAGACGCAAACCGCCGCAAAGCCAAATCTGTCTGCTTCTTGACACCATTGCTTAACGTGCTCGCTTGTAGCCGTGGGCATCAGCAGCGCATGATCGATATATGGCGCAATATCAATGTCTGGATAATCTGCTGCCATTGTTACTTTTACCAGTAATTGATTATTAAACTTTATTTAGATTAATAAAGACATTTTTATTAAATTAAACCATAATTCATGACATTTTTCCTGAGTATGTGACAGCTGATTCAGTATTAAGGGTAGTTTCGCTCTTATTACTCTTAGTATCTAAGTTGACATTGGGCACTCGTCAGGGTAAGAAAATGAAAAGCCGCAGCGATCGCTCACCTCGCGTGCCGTAGCGATCGCCCCCGAATCGAGCATCCCCTGTTGCTAAAAAGTCAAGGATAGTTTGCGCTAACTTTTTTGCAGCTAGATATGGTACACCATTACCAATAGTTTTAAACATATTCGTTAAAGTCATATTCTCTGGAAGTACAAAATTTGCAGGTAAAGATTGTATCGCTAAAGCTTCCGCTACAGAAATTCTTCTAACTTTGTAAGGATGTAAATGTACTTCATTATTGCCATAACAAGCTGTGGGAGAATAACGCCATCGGTGAAGACGTTTGTAAGACTTTTTGGAATCATCTCCTTCATCAACAACAGCAAATTTTTTTATACCAGCCCTTGGTTGAAAATAGTGTTGTGAATTGGCATGATTTAATACATCATTTTTTCTAAACCAGTATTCAACAGTTAGTTCTTCAGGAATTCCATTAGGACATGAGAGTATAGAATCTTCTTTAAATAATTCACGCATCCCCCAAGGGTAAGAGAAAACTTTATCTTGAGGATATAAAATGTGTTTTTGCCAAGGAAAAGTACTTTCAGGAAGAATATTTTCACTGTGAAGTATTATTCCCATATCTTGAATAAGTTTTTTTCGGAAACCTATAAGAATAATTCTTTCTCTATCTTGAGGTACACCATATTCAATAGCATTAATCAAACGCTCTGTTAATACATAACCAGCTTGCTGTAATTGTTGTTTCAGCACTTCAAAAAATAATCGATGTTTTGTAGTTTTCCACAATCCTTTGACGTTTTCAAACAAAAAGAAATCAGGTTGCTGTTGGCAAATTAATTCAACATAGGAAGCTGAAAGTTTCCCATTATCTCCTAAACGTCCTTTGTTTTTACCACCAACAGAAAAATCAGGACAGGGAGGACTACCAATAAAGCCAATTATATTATTAGACTTGCGGCAGTCTTTTACTAACTCTCGCAAGCGTTGTGCTGGTAAACCTTCAATAAGTTTGGTTACGTCGGCTTCTTCCCCATAATGATATCCGTATTTCGGTAATGGCAGATTGAGAGCCTGCCGTGAATAGCGGTATGCTGACATAAAAGGGTAAAAAATTTCATTCACATAAACAATATTAAAACCGTTAGTTTCAAAACCTAAATCAAGGAAACCAGAGCCGGCAAAAAAGGAAAAGATTAAAGGGCGATCGCAAGTCATCACATTAACGCTGCTTACTCTAAACTAAAGTATATTAGCGCCATATTCCGCTGCTAATTGCAAGTTTTATGCCAAAAGAAGATAAATTCGACCTATCACAAGCTAGCACCTCTGATATCCTCGGTTATGATGACTTTCTAAGCGAACTGAAAACACGGATTTCTCACGCTCAAGTACGGGCAGCTGTTGCTGTCAACAAAGAGTTAGTATTACTTTACTGGCAAATTGGGCGAGATATTCTTCACAGACAGCAGCAACAAGGTTGGGGAGCAAAAGTAATCAACCGTCTTGCAATTGCAAGCGATTCAAGAACAAGCTTTATTGGCAGCTAAAGAAGTAACTTACCTTCTTTCTCAAGGGACTTGATAGAAAGCATATAGCAATCCACCTTGATTTTTGAACTTACCTGTGTAGGCAGGCAATAGGCAACAGAAAAGAAGGCTCTTTGAGTTGTAAGTAGGCGGGTGGTGCAATTAAACTAAAGATGTCTCTAAGCTGGGCAAGATTTTCAGGCGCAACTATCTTACATTTAATTTGAACCACCTACTTACTGAGTTTTTTCAAAAATCAAATATTAGTCCTATATACCTAGAGTATTTACTTTTGGATCAGTAGTGACACGAATAAAACCAGAAGAAATCCTCGCGTCAAATGGAGATATGAATTCCACAGGAAGAAAAATTGGTGTGTCTAAAGTGATATTCTCTTTGTCTACTAATAATTGTTCTACTATAACTTGCTGCAATTCTTGGAAAATATTTAAAAACGAATATTCATCAGCTATTTAATTTAATACGTTTTAAATAATTTACTTGATTAGGTCTCACGCCAAGACGCAAAGACGCGAAGAAATCCTTTGCGCCTTTGCGTGAGATTATTCTTCCTACCTTTTAACCATCAATAGCTTCAGCCTGTGCTTCTGGTAACAAACGCTTCACACCTTGCTTAACAAACCCCTGCAAAAAACTAATTTGCTGATTTTGCACAAAGACGTTTTGCAAAGTTTGCCGCAATTTATCCAAATTCAAACCACCTTCAGAATTTAAGGCAATTTCCTGCTGCTCGAAATACTCTACTAAGCTTAGACCTGCTACTCTGGTAAGATAAGCTGCACTCACACCTTGCACGACACCACCAGCAACAAAGGTGACAGCGTTACTCTTGAGGACAGTGCTAACAGCTTTCGTAGAAAGTTCTACCAAACCGAGTTTCAGCATCAAACTTCCCATTGCACCGGCTACGGTTTGCGCTTGTTCTAAAGAAAATTTCTGCTGATAAATACCACCCAAATCGATTACCATTTGGGCATTAATTGCCGCTGTTGCCAAGATATCCAGCGCTGGTACTGGATTGGCGAATGCCGCAGCCGCAGCGATCCACTGATATTGTTCTATTATGGGAGTTGCGCGATCGCGTCTCACTTGATTCAACAACTTCTTAGCATCAGCTTTCAGCAACTTCGCTTTTCTCATCGTAGTTGCCCACACCAGCTGTTGTTTTTGCTGTGCGACAATATCATTTAACTGCTGTGTTAACTGCTGAATGTCTGGCACGGGCTGTTCCATCCATTCTTGCACGGAACCGTCTTCTTGATGCTTCCGCACCTTGATGGGCAAAGGAGACACCGCTGTTGCAACTACATTCGTCTGCATCCGCTGTTTCAACGACAGTAACACGCTTGCGCGTTCGTCTGGTAAATACTGGTCTTGTTTGTTGAAAACCAGCATTGCAGGTTGATTTGCTGCCTTTAACTGCTGTAAACTTTGAAATTCTGAATCTGTTAAATCACCGTTTGTCAAAAACAGAACAAAATCAGATTGATTAACTTCTGCTAAAATATCTGACTTTTCACTTGCTTCTACAAACAAAGGTGCTGTTTCGTTGAATTCTACAGATGCGAAATTTTGCCGTAGAACTTGAATTAAGGTGGTTTTACCTACCGACTTTCCACCAGTAACAGCTAGTTTAATTTCTTGTCTATCTAATTCAAAGAATAATTGATTAACTTGTTCTCGCAATGTCTTTAAAGCTGGATGATTTTCAGCTTCGCTTGCAAGTTGGTTAATTACGACTTCAGTCAGTGCGATCGCTTCTTCTACTCTAGCCCGATTTACAGGCATTCCATCAAAGAGATCGGCAGCATTTTTGCCGCGATTTGGCTTAAATAACCACAAACCACCACCGACTGCTACCAGACTTAATAAACCAAACTCTCCCACCTGCACCATCGAATGATGCATATTTTGTAAAATCCACAGAGAAAAGGACAGTCCCAATCCTCCCACTAAAATCGGTCGCTGTAACTTCACAACTATGATTCTCCGCGCTTTTTCGATCCCTTCTCCTCCAGAATAGATCAAAAATTCCCTTGGACAAATTCCCCAGGCAAGTCCAGACAATTTTCTTTACTTACAAACGGCAGTAAAATTAATTCCCAAGTGTTGCGATACTTGGCGATCGCGTGGTTTACCTGCCGCTTGTCTGTTTCAAAAAGTGTATTTTGGTATCATAGCTTATGACCCATAGGACTTACGCAACAAAAACTTGAAAGCGTTATACCGAGCGCGATAATTCATGAATTATCGCTACTTGAGTTATGTTTTGCGCTCATTCCTGAACCAATACGGTTCAGTTAAAACTTAAATTAATTAAGTATTGTTGCCAAAAATGATAATTGAGTGTCGTGTATCTCAGGGATTTATAGCTGCTCCAAAAGGTGAGAGTCATGTCAAAGACAGAGCATGAATGCTGCGCTATAGAAAAGGCAATTTTAAAAAGCTTTAATCGTCAATCTCTACTTTCCAATGACGATTCGCTTTGGAGCGGTATCCGCTTTCAGTATACTCATAGCAACAGCGCAAGTGCATTGCCAGACGAGATTATCTTTCCAGAAAATGCGATTCATATTTATACAGAAATGCCGTCTGATTATGTTATTGAAGCGCGAATTAATGGACGATCGCAAAAAAGTTCGCTTGTCACGGGTCATAGTCTCATCATTCCACGCGGCACAGCTTATTGGCAATCAGACAACCACAAAAGCAAAGGCATTACTTTAGGTTTGAATTCCGGATTTCTTGCCCGCACTCTCTCTGAATCGATTGACTTAGATTGTCTGGAACTGCAACCGCAATTTCCGACGTTTGACCCGCTGATTTATCAAATTGGGCTAGCGCTGAAAGCTGAATTAGAACAGAATCGGCATTGTAGCCGCTTATATGCAGAATCTGCTGCCACGTTTCTCGTCACCCATCTTTTCCACCATTACGCTTTTCGCTTTCCAAAAGAGCAAATCACAACAAGTGGCTTGCCTAAGTACAAATTACAACAAGTCATTGATTACATTTATGCCAACCTTGATTGTGATATTGGCTTGATTGAATTGGCTGACTTGGCTCAGATGAGTCTCTCCCACTTCTCTCGATTATTCAAACAATCAACGGGATACTCACCCCATCAGTTTGTCATCAAGTGCCGCGTCGAGCAAGCTCTTGAACTCCTCCTCAAAAGTGACTTGTCAATTGCGGATATCACTTATAAAGTCGGCTTTGCCAATCAGGGGCATTTAACCAATCATTTTAAGCGCCTGCTGGGAGTTACGCCTAAGGTCGTTCGAGAAAAATAGCAGAAACGTGTAAAAAAAGTCAAAATTTGTAAGACTAACTAAGAGTGCGATCGCTACTTTAGAAATCAGGATGCGCTGCAAGTGTCATTTGCTAGGCTGGATACTTTTATCCACCCTACAAGTTAAAAATTATAGCAGATTGCAACTGCGTCCTATAAGTAACAAAACTTAGAGCTTCCAAGGAAAGATATTCTTATGGGAATAAAATTTACCGGCGGTTGTCTGTGCGGATCTGTCCGCTATGAATGTTCAGCAAAACCGCTTGCAATGGGCAATTGTCACTGTCGCGATTGTCAACGAGTGACAGGAAGTGCTTATGCTTCCGGGCTTCTGGTGCCGCAGAATACAGTTACCATCACCGGAGATGTGAAATACTATGATGTAATTGGCGATAGTGGCAGCATTGTTGGTCGGGGCTTTTGCCCAAACTGCGGTTCCCGATTATTTAGCAAACCCCCGAACCCTGAGCTTATGAACATTATGGCAGGGAGTCTCGATGACCCAAGCTGGTTTAGACCTGTAATGGATGTTTATACAGCCAGTGCCCAGCCGTGGGATTACATGAATCCGGATCTGCACAAGTTCGCCAAGATGCCACCGATGCTCAATTCCGCATCATGATGCTTGCCAGACCAACCACGCTTAGTCCGCATCAAGAGTGGCAGCCCACTAAAATCGGTCGCTGCAACTTCACAACTATGATTCTCCGCGCTTTTTCGATCCTTTCTCCTCCAGAATAGATCAAAAATTCCCTTGGACAAATTCCACAGGCAACTCCAGACAATTTTCTTTACTTGCAAACGGCAGTAAAATTAACTCCCAAGCATCACGATACTTAGCGATCGCGTGGTTTACGCTGCCGCTTGTCAGTCTCAAAAAAGTGTATTTCGCTACCATAGCTTATGAACACATCTACCGGGAAGATATAGAACAGATCAAGTTTTTCTATATATACCAAGGCAAAATCAAAGTCGGATTTTTTGTAGGCAACTCTTACCATTAGTCGTCGATTTGTTTTGGTGCGGCGATTATCTACGACATAATTACCTGAAGGCTGATCAAACCAGGCATACTTAACTTGGATTTTAATCAGAGTTCCTTCGACATCAAACGCCAAATCGTAAGGAAGTCTATCACCAACAGGTTTTAAAACTCCCCAACCACGCTTTAAGGCATGAAGAATCGCAGCTTGTTCTGCTATGTCTCCCCTTAGCTTTGTGTCCATCTGCAATTTGTGCAATAGCTGCTAATCAGCATAAAACAAAACCCTGCAACTTTTGAGTGTTACAGGGTTTTGTTTTTTAAGTTGGTGGCGGGAAGTGGATTTGAACCACTGACCTTCGGGTTATGCTTACCATCTACAGTTTTCACTGCCTGGATTAACCAGTTTGTGGTCTGGACTGTCCCTTTACCCTCAGCTTTCCTGTTAGGGTACCTGCCTTCCAGTCTCTACACCTTCTCCATTTCTGGAGCTTGGTTCGGGATTACCGCGCTAGTGGCTTCCCCGAGTTTGACAGGTAATCATACGTAAGTTTCTTTACGTACCGCCCATAGTAAGACTAACTTTTAAGCGTTTAGTCAATCTTACTCGTTGAGCCCGACGAGCTACCAGGCTGCTCTATCCCGCGTCGTCTTTATTAACTATAACCCAAGCTTTTAAATTTGGCAACTACAAAAGTGATAATTCTCCAACAACTTCTAAACGCTTGTATTTCCCGAAGCTCATAAACTTTTCTGACAAACTTTGAGCGACGCTGGGGCTAATCCAGCCCATCTGCTGAAGCACGTGAATGGCAACGGCGTATTTTGCTCGCTTTGCTCCATCTATGACTTTAATTGCCAATCCCATGCCTTCACCAAGTCGAGAAATGCACTGCACTCCTTCGGCACCGGTTTTACTTACCAGTTCTCCTGGAGCCAAGCGCATTAGTTCGGTATCAAATTCTCCGTCTCCCGCGACCAAATTGGGATGATGAGTCATGGCACGGACAATGCGCTCCATATCCAAATTGTTGCCAGAGGCTAGCAGAGCATATAAAGACGCTATTTGAGCAAGTTGCATGAAATAAGTAGGTACGCCACAATCATCACGAGCGCTGATAAATTCTTCTGCCGGCATTCGTAGCAATTCTGCTACTTTGCTGACAATCAATTGCTGGATGGGGTGTTTGCGTTCCAAGTAGTTATTTAAAGGAAAATGGCGCTGCTGACACACGGCTAACATCCCCGCATGTTTCCCAGAGCAGTTGTATTCCAAACGACTTTTTTTTCCTTCGGGAATCGGACATTGAAGTGCGCTGGGATCGAGATCGGCACGCCAAAGTATATTAAATGCTTGTCGTACTTGCTCGATTGTACCTTTGTGAGAAGATACGATAATTGCTAAGTCGCGATCGCTCAAATCATAACGCTCTAGTGTACCTGTGCTGGTGACTGCGAGTGCCTGAAATGGTTTCAGGGCTGAACGCACAAAAGTTGCTGTTTCGGCGTTTCCCGCAACAGACAGCACCCGTCCCCGTTCATCGCAGACAACAGCTTGGACTATGTGCCTCGATTCAATAATCCCTTCCCGCAGCAACCTTACTTCAAGTGCTGCCGCTTGAGTTCGTTTTCCCCTGGTCATGGGTGAGAATATATCATTGTTTTAGTTGCGAGTTATGAGTTATGAGTTATTCCTTGATTAACTAATCACTCCTAACTATTTAAAGTAAATGCCAAATTATCGTACCAAGAACTAGCAATCCCGCCAAGCAAACACTCGTTATTTGTAAGCGACGGATAATTGGTTTGATTTCATAGCTGACGATTAAGCGATCGCGCATTAGGATCGATTGGGGTTTTGCCCAAGTTTGTCCGTCGTACCAACCTGATTCTTCATAAAATATTACTGGACTATACAGGCGATCGCGTATATAAGACCAGCCCAAATACAGTCTTATCAGTCCCAGAATTACCCCTACACTCGCTCCTGCGGCTCCACACAATATAAACTGGGCAATATACTTGTTCGGCGTAAAACTTGCCGCTGCCACTGGTGCTGCCACTACCCAAGATAAACCCCAAATCCAAACCATTTTTGTGATATACTTGCGCCAACTTAAGGTGCAATCACGAAATAGCCAGGAAATTTTTAATTCTTCATATTCATTGAGCGGTTGCTGTTCGCTAGGAACTGGGCAATTTGAAACTGACGAATTAATCATGTTGGTTTACCCCCACCCTCATCCGGTTTTGGATACTCTATGCGTTCCGCATGACCCCAAAACGCTTCTAAATTATAAAACTCGCGTTCTTTGGGCATCATCACATGAACGATTATGTCGCCGTAGTCTTGCAAAACCCAATTTCCCTCGGCTTTTCCTGCTGTCCGCAAGGGATTTCGTTGTAACTCTGTAAAGACTTTTTCTTCTATTGCGTCGGCGATCGCTCTTACTTGTACTCTTGAATAACCAGTCATCATCACAAAGTAATCCGCCAAGTAAGATACTTCTGTTACCCTTAGCAATACAATATCACCTGCTTTGCGATCTGATGCTGCTTCGACGATAGTTTCCGCTAACTTTCTACTCATCTGGTCGCTGTCAGTTGATGAGCGAAGAAGTGCTTTCTCGCTTAAAAATATAGATTGTGATGGAATTCCTTGGTAATAATCAGACATTAAACCTCAGGTGCTTTCTGTTTTTTTGCAACTACTTTTTACAATTCTTAATTAAGAAAATTTAATAGAATTGTAAATGTGCGAACTGGTTTTTTTGAATACTAACAAAAAATCGATTGTCGTTGAAGTTGCATTGATAATTGGTGTGATGAAGTTACCATCTTTTGTCAGCTGACAAAGGGACGGATTGTGGTTGCTTGCGTGATTTTTGCAAGAACCAATTCCGGGTGGCGATTGTGCGCTGATGAATCAAGCAAGAACTTTCGATTAAGAATTTTAAAGAATAATCGCTAGTTTTCCAAACAGCTCTGTCTATATTTTCTCGGCTAATAGCTCGTAGATTTTCTAATTCTGGGGTATCGCCGCGTCCTGGTTCCAGAGTATCTGCTACAAACACGATACAACTTAAAAGACTCATACCTGGTCTACCTAAAGTGTGATTGGCGATCGCTTGTAATACTTCTTCATCTTCTACGCCAAATGTATCTCTAGCGATAATAGCACTTACGTCTGCATGTAACAGATGGGGGGCGGCTTCCATCACATAATCAACTTCTAACCCCTCTTTACGTGCGATTGACAAGAGTTTTTCTGGCGGAAAGTATTTTGCCAAATCGTGCATCAACCCGGCTTTTGCAGCTTTTGTTACATCTTCAAGTTGATAATGAACAGCTAGCTCGGTTGCCATCTGCTCTACTCTGAGAATATGGTTGACTCTAGAAGGAGGCACATTTTCTGCTAACCAGGCGAGGACTTGTTCGCGCATAATGGCTATAACGAATTGAAGCTTTTGACAAAAAACCGCTTTCGAGGTGAATGAGAAATTTATATTTTATTTTAACCGAGTTAATTATCAGGAGTGTAAATAGCTTTTTGTAGTAAGGGCTTCAGCCCTTGAAAGCCTAGCCATGAGCGGTAAACCGCTCACTACGAAAGGATACATTTTATGTATAATTATGTCCACTTACTTATAACTTTGAATTGGGTGAACGCTCGCGATCGCCTAACTTTTTGCCATATATACCTATATTTTACACATTTAAACAAAAAGAAGCAGGAGCTAGTATAAAACTATCTCCTGCTAATCTGGTCAAAGAATTTCAGCCTATGCGTTGGTAAGCACGCGATCGCGCTTAGGCCGCGATTTGAATCTAATGGTATTATAGATTACACTTCCTGTTTTGACACTACTGTAGACTTAATGACTGGAGTCTGTGTCTTGACTGAGTAACACAACGACTCATAATTATTTAAGGCTTGGTCAAACGAATATTGCTCAATCGCAAATTGGCGACTGTTATAACCGAGAGTTTTAACTTTTTCTGGATTTTGGTACAAGTCTAAAACTGCCGCTGCTAAAGCTTGCGAGTCTTCTGGAGTCACCACAAGACCCCCGCCACTTTGTTTAATCGCTCTTGCTGCTGTACCATTATCGGGTACAGATGCAACTAACGCCCGACCGCTGGCAAGTAGCACTTGAATTTTTGAAGGCATATTGAAGGATATAACATTTTTCTTTTGCACCACCAAACCGACATCAGCAGCTGCTAACATTTCTGGCAGCTTTTCGCGGGGTTGAAAAGGTAGTAGTAAAACGTTATCTGCACCGATATCTTGACACTCTTGTTGCAATCGCTGCAAACCTTTTGCCTCACCCACAATCACAAAAGCAATATCGGGAACATCGCGCAAAGTCGCAGCAGCTTTCACAACAGTTTCTAAGCCTTGGGTGAGGGCAATATTTCCCGAATACAGCACGACAAATTTGCCATTTAGGTTGTGTGCGGTACGAAAAGCGTTATTTTCTTTAGGTAAAGGGCGGATAAAATTCACATCAACCCAGTTAGGAATCTGCACAATTTTGTTAGCAGCTACACCTTTAGAACGCAAATTGTCTACAAAACCATCGGCGATGACGCTAATTTTTGTTGCAGTGCGGTAAGCAAATTTTTCTAAAGTGGCAAAAACCTGGATGAGAAATTTATTTTTGAGTAAACCGACGTGAACAGCGGCTTCCGGTAATATATCTTGAAGATTTAAGACTACCGGGCAATCATGCAGCCATCCTAAAAGGGTAGTTGGGATGCAAACCGGTAAAGATGGTGACGTGGAGAGAATTACATCTGGACGCCAGCCAAAAAGCGCGGGCAAAAAACTGGAGACAACGAAGCTAGCATCTAGCAACACTCGATCTAGCAAGTTGGGTTGAGGACGAATCCAAACATAACTGCGTTGGATTTGAACGCCATTTTTATATTCATTAAGATATAACTTGCCCCGATAGCCTTCGTATATTTGACGTTCAGGGTAGTTAGGCATAGCAGTAACTACGCGTACTTCATGCCCGCGTTTGACTAGTCCCTCTGCTAATTCAGTCATTAGAGGGGCAATACCAATTGGTTCTGGATAGTAGTTGTAGGAGTAAATTAAAATTCGCATAAAAAATTATTCAGAATGACCCCAGTTTTTTGTTCAATTAATGACAACACTTGCTAGCAAAATCGTTTCGCACAAGCGTAGCGCCTATGTTTTAATTTTGGCTTTAAAATCTCTTGATGTCAGTGATTATTCGTTGAAGATTGAGTAAAATTTGATAGCATGTGCTGAGTTAGTACATGATATTTTTTTTACTATTTGATTAATTTTTGGAGTATATGTTTTTATTATTAATTTACGTAAAAACCGTATAATTATTAGTTTAATAGGACACGAGACACGGCAGATTTTGCTAACAATAGCGGTATTGCCACGGTTTTTAATCAATTTCTGATTAGAAAATTGAGATAGTAGAACTTAAAAAATATTGCGGCGTTGTGTGCCAGCAGCTTTGCTGGAGGCATTTTTAAAGAGAAAATACATTGGCAACATACAAACCATCGCGAGTGCGGGTTCTGTTGCTTAATCGCTAGGGGTTTTTTCAAAAAGACTATTGGGAGTATCAAGGCGATCGCACTCGTCTGGTTACAAAAATTTATGTAAATCTACTCAAATAACTTTTAAAATCTTTATTTCGTAAGGCGGGTAAAAACGAGAATCCCGGTTTCTCAAATAAACGAGAATCCCGGTAACTTTTACGAAACCGGGATTCTGAATTAGTCAAAAGTCAAAAGTCATATTGCTCTAGGTTAAAAGACAACAATAGGACACTTGCGTGCTTTGGTAAAACTGTCCTTCTTTCTTGTATAGGAATGAGCGCAAAAATAATAGCCAAAGCGTATTATACAGTAGCGGTAATTCATGAATTACCGCTACTTACACTTTGTCGATTGCGCTCATTGCTGTTGCACTAATTTGGGTAATTGGCTAAACAGCACCACTATTTCTATTAAACAGGATGGCTACCGTTTTGAAAATCAGTTTTAAATCGTACAGTAAGCTCCAGTTTTTTTGATACTGCAAATCTAAGCGAATTACATCCTCAAAACTACGTACAGCAGAGCGCCCATTTACTTGCCATTCTCCTGTCATACCGGGTTTAACATCTAAACGTTGCCACTCCGGTACTTCATAGCGTTCCACCTCATCAGGTGTGGGTGGTCTAGTGCCAACTAAACTCATTTCTCCTTTGAGGACGTTCCAAAATTGGGGGAGTTCATCCAAACTGGTTCGCCGCAAAAAGCGCCCTACGCGTGTAATTCTTGGGTCGTTGTCATTCTTAAAGAAAGCACCTTCGACTTGATTTTTGACTTGGGCTTTCTTCGCTTCTGCATCGACACACATCGAGCGGAATTTCCAAATCTGAAAACGTTTACCCATCCAACCACAGCGGGTTTGCTTAAAGAAAATCGGACCGGGATCGTTGATTTGAATGGCAGTGGCTATGGGAATAAATAAAACTGCCGTAATTACCAAACCTACTAATGACCCGATAACATCTATAATCCGTTTCATCCAAGAGCGCACGCTTGGATGAGTAGTCGGTAACTGCTCACCCAACTTTTGGGGTTCTCTTGGGGGTGTGTCTCCAAGAGACTCAATCGAAAAAACCTGATCCAGTCCTGTGAGGTTAAGCACTGCCATTACCTGAGGGGTAACATTTTGCAGTGTAAGAGCGATTCCTTTTTCCTGAGCGGTTTTCAAATTACTGACGAGGGCACCTAAACCACTACTGTCCATAAAAGTAGTTTGGTGGAAGTCAATAATTATTTGCTTGGGATGGGAATTTACCTCGGTTAACTTTTGGCAGGTTTGCTTAAAGGTTACAGCCTCAAGCACACTCAACCGTGCGGGTATCTGTACTATAGCCGTGTCGTTTAGGGAAGTAACCGGAAAATCCACCTCTTTGGGTTGGCTAGTCATGAAGCTCTGCACTTTCGTTGCCTTATAAATGTAATCTGCCAAACAGTGTTTTGTCTTAGCGAATAACCGAACTATCGTGCTTAACCAATAGGAATCAAAGTTAATTGCTAGTAGCTTAGTGTGAAATTGAATATCGTCTGCGACGATTCACAATATAACAAAAAGCTAAAAAACATCCTTGTTGTTGTGTCGGCGCGACGAGTAGGCGTTGCTATCATCGAATGACTGCTAATACTGTTACACCAACCGCACGCCTGGTCGAGGTCTTTTGTGCCATTCAAGAAGAAGGACTAAATGTGGGAACACGTCAAATTTTTATTCGGTTTGCTCTTTGTGATTGGCACTGTCACTTTTGTGATAGCGCTCACACTTGGAATGCACCCTCGATTTGTCGGATAGAGCGATCGCCTGGATTACGTGATGAGTGAAATTCACTCGAATCCTGTCTCACTACCCATATTAATAGAATGGGTTGAGCTGCAAAATCTACCTTGTCTACACGATAACATTAGCTTGACTAGGGGCAAACCACTTCTTCATGCCTTATTTTTCAGATAATTTTTACCTCAAATCCGCTCCACCACTGGTTTACCTGTATACCTGGAGACTGGGGGACATCACATGACAAACAATCATAGCGATGATTTTGCCCTACTTAGATTCTGTAGGTTTGATGGGAGCGTTGTTGGTGGTTGGGCAATGGGCATTGGGCATTGGGCATTGGGCAATGGGCAATGGGCAATGGGCAATGGGCAATGGGCAATGGGCAATGGGAATAAAAAGAAGTTTCCTTTCTTTCCATGCCCCATGCCCCATGCCCCACTAACCCCAAACAGTTTTGTAAAGCTATCATCAAGCAAAAAATAAATTTGATGAATTTTTGGCGTAAAAATCAGTACATACTTTTACGGTTAATCTGTTCTTAATACCAAAGTCAGATGCTGAGAAAGGTGATTATTTGGGTCTTAGCCATGATGAAAGCAAAACATTGGCTTTCCGTATTAAGCTGTTCGGTGATGGTCTGTGCAGCTAGTATTACGGGGTATGCAACATCAGCCTACGGTCTTTCTCTGACCAACACTCTGACAATCGGGAGTGAAAGTACGGATTTATATTCTTCTCTTGGTAATGGTGCTAACACCAACCGTTTGGGATTTTTCTCGGATCTCTACTACGATCGCTACCAAAACGTTTATTATGGTTTGAGCGATCGCGGTCCGGGTGGCGGTGTGATTGACTACAATCCGCGAGTAGAGAAATTTTCTTTGGATGTTGACTCAAAAACGGGGGCGATCGCTAACTTTAAAATATTGGATACTATTCTTTTCACCAAGGATGGTCAAAACTTCAACGGCTTGAAGCCTGATTTATTACCTAACGGCAATAAAGCATCTCTTGGTCTTAGCTTTGACTCAGAGGGGTTTGCTGTCGCTTCTAACGGCAACTTCTACGTTTCTGATGAATATGGTCCGTCTGTTTACGAATTCAGTCCTACAGGCTCATTTATCCGGGCATTTGCAACTCCAGAAAATATAATTCCCAAACAAAGTGATGGGACAATTAACTATGTTGATGGTCGTCCAACCATTACCAGCGGTCGTCAAGATAACCGAGGATTTGAAGGATTGACTCTTAGCCCGGATGGCAGCAAACTATATACATTGCTGCAAGACCCCTTGGTAAATGAAGGTTCGCCAGATGGTCGGCGCAGTCGCAATATAAGATTAGTAGAATTTGATACGAAAACAGGTAAAAGTACTGCTCAGTACATTTATCAATTAGAAAGTTTGGCAGATATTAACGATCGCATTCCCGGAACTGATGATGATTTTGGGGCAAATTCCCAAGGTCGCAATATTGGGATCAGTGCGATCGCAGCTTTGAATGACAAAGAATTTTTGGTGCTAGAACGAGATAATCGCGGGTTTGGGGTAGACGCACTACTAGGTCTAACTGAAAACCCATCCACAACACCACAGCCGATTGCTAGCAAGCGTGTATACAAGATTAACTTGACGGATGCAACCGATGTTAGCGGTATCAGTCTGGCAAATACTAATACTTTGCTAGCGGAAATCAATCCCGTAAACAAATCGCTATTTTTGGATATTGCGAAAGCTTTGAGTCCAGATAATCCGGGAGATTGGACAAAGATAGCAGAAAAAATGGAAGGACTAGCGATCGGTCCGCAACTTAAAGATGGTTCCTATACGCTGCTAGTTGGCACTGATAATGATTACAGCGTGACGCAAATTGGCGATCAGTTAACACAGTATGATATTTGCACTAACAACAATGGTACTAGCGTTAGTCGCCTACCCATCGACAAAGGCTGTCCTACGGGACAAAAGTTGATTCCTGGCTACCTTTATTCATTTAAAGTGACTGCCGATGAATTGGGCAACTTTATTCCACCATCTAAGAAAGTACCAGAACCAACGGCAACTGTTGGGATAATGCTGCTAGGTTTGAGTAGTTTCTGGCTGAAACGGCGAACTAGGTACTAGGGACTAGGGACTGGGGACTAGGGACTAGGGACTGGGGAATGGGTAATCGGGGAAGAGAGGGAAAATTCCTCCTTGTCCTCCTTGTCCTCCTTGTCCCCTTGTCTCCCTGTCCCCTTGTCCCCCCCTCTCCCCCTCCCCCTTGTCCCCCTATCTCCCTACATTCCCGCATCATCAATAGTCTTAGATTTGGCTTTTGCCTTATTAGCGCTGCGTTTGAGTGCAGAGAGGCGTCCTTCGTATTTAGAGCGTTCGCGCTTGCTGGCAGTGTTGTCAATTAAGGTTTTTAAAGCGCTGCCGAGACTTTTGTAAGCGTTGGGGAGACTGTAACCGAAGCGAGTTGCGAGTGCGATCGCTTTTTCATCTGCGTCGATCAGTTCTCTTATTTGCTTTTCGCCATTATTCTTTTGATATAATCGCCAGCCAGAAACGCCACACAAAGCCAAGGCTAACACCAGCAGCAATCCATCCTGCACCCACAATTCACCGACAGCACCTCCTAAACCAATCGCTAGAGCCGCCATTTCCCATCCATCTTTGGGGATGGTATCATTTTGCACGCGGGCGACTTCGTGCCAAAAAAGTAGGTTACGCTGATCCATTGCGAGTGCATCCCATTTCACCAGGTCAATTTGGATTTCTACCTGGTCTTTGCCAATTTCTTCGCAGCGGACCAGGGGTGGATTAACCTCAGTTGTGCCTTCAACCGTTACCCAGCTCTGCAATTCTGGCGGTAGTAAGTTTTTCAACCGCCGAAGTTCACTCATTTCCGCTTTGGCAGAGGAGGTTGCATAGGATGTCATAAAATCCAGCCCTAGAAAAATTCAGTATATAGTGAGGGTATCACTTTGGAGTATAGCTATAAAGAGTGATAATTCGCCTCACTCGTTAGGAAAACTTCCGCGTTTTTTCCGTGCTTCCATTGCCTTCTCCAGAAGTTCTAGTAATCCTGGAGCTTCTTCTTGAATACTCAGCAATAGTCTTTCGCCGAGCTCCACATTTCCAGGATCTTGTCCTGTTATCATCACCTCTTGCAGACGCGGGATGGCAACGCTATCGACAATTTGAATTAAACCCGAAAGACAACGGTTAAATTGTTTTTCGGTAAGAATCGAGTCTTCTAAAGGAAACTCAATAATCGCCCGGATTTCGCCATCAGATGGGTCATACTCCCATTGAAGCATTTTCGTTTCCCAGGAAATCGCAAGCATCGTCTGGAGGATAGCTCCTTTATAAGGATGGTCTTTCACTCCCTGAAGAACTTGAGGGGCAAATACCCGGAAAAATTTTCCCTCTTCATCCAACTGGACAACAATCAGAAAATCCTCTAAATTTTCTGCTTCCACACCTGTGATAATACGGTCTTCTTCGTCATCAAGACGGTAATCCCAACCAAGTTTGTCTAGGTATTTGGCAATCTGTTGCAGATTAGCTCCCATAAAAGCCTCACAACGAACGGTGGAGCGGCTGTCACCAGACCTAGTTTAACTTGCTAGGGGTAACGCCATAACATCATAGGGGGAAAGGGGAAGGGGGAAAGGTAAAACGCTGCTTTTTAGGGTTGCTAGGAGCATTTGAGATAATCTGATTACGATTATCCGTCCAATAACAGATTTAAGTAAGTTGTGGTTGTTACTTAAAATAGAACGAATTCTGTATAAATGAATATGTCTGACTATTCGACCATAACAGCAGCCATCATCCAGCAAGCTAAAAAGCTTGAGAATACTTTACCAATAAAAAACGAAGCTTGCCGCCCAAAATTCTTTTTTCACCCCGAACCAACTGCAAAAATTTTTATTTTCTTCCACGGATTTACAGCGGGTCCTTATCAATTTGAACCGTTAGGAAAAGCATTATTTGAAGCAGGTTATAATGTTTTAGTTCCATTGCAGCCCGGTCATGGAGTCGCAGGAAAATGGGACAAGGATAATCCACCTCCTTTGCCAAGTGAAATCGAAATTTATCAACAATTTGCTTTTTCTTGGTTGGAAGTTGCTCAAAAGTTAGGAGATAAAGTAATAGTTGGCGGATTATCTACTGGGGCAAATTTAGCAGCTTGGTTAGCATTAGAACGTCCTCAAGAAATTGAGCGAAATTTATTATTTGCGCCATCGCTTGGTAGTAATAATGCAGTGGTAGATTTTTTAGTAGAAGTGTTGCCTATTTATTACGAATGGTTAAATAAAGATAATTCTGGTAACTTTGGTTATGATGGCTTTTTGATTCCAGCATTTAGGATATTTTTGGATATGGGGAAAGAGATTTTGTCGCGCGTGGAAAAAGAGCCAACAGTGCCGATGTTTGTAATTTATAGTGAAAGCGATCGCGCTATCAACCACCATGAAATAAAGATTTTATTTAAAGCTTTATTAAAACAGCAGCCATCATGGTATCACCGCTTTGATAAAAGTCTAGAAATTCCCCACACGATGATGACTAAAGCCGAGGGTAATAAATATCAAGACTTGTTGATTACCCTAGTTAAAGCTTATGTGGAAAGCGATATAACTTGGGATGAATTGATAAAAGTGGGTTATTTGATACTTCAAGGAAAAACTTTTGATGCTGCTGTGAGTGAATTAGATTTAGGTGAAAGAGTTACTCCAGATTTGTCAGTTTTGGTGGCAGTAATGAATGAGAAAATGATTATAGAAGCTTATAAGTAGCCCTGTCATTTTATCACTTTTGTAGCCATTGCAAAGCGGACAAGCTAGCCACAAGTTCGATTCATCATTGCTGCCACCTTTAGAAATGGGGATAATATGCTCAATTTCCAAACGTGCCATTACCAAACGCTGGGGACTTAAGCAATAACCACAACGGTTTTGAGCAGCAGTGCGGACACGACGGTCTATCTCTACTGAAATGTAAGGACGAGTCATTGCTGTTAAGTTAGAGCCGATTTCAAGCCACGTTCAACAGCCACTTTTAACGCTCTTGCCTTACTTACCATGCCACGTCGGTAGACTTGCATCAGTTCATCTAATTGTTTAACTTCTGCATCATTAAGTTGTCCTTCTCGATTACGCGCTAAAAGGTTGCTGAAAACTTCTTGTTGCTCAGTTTCCATTTGCATATCGCACAAAGCCAAAACCTGCTCATTAGGTAATGACTCTATAGGTAATTCGGTAATGGCACGGTCAAGAAATTCTAGTAATACATCTTCAAGTCGCTGATGTGTGAAAGCAGCGATTTCCTTTGCTCTTTGTGCCAGCGTCTCAGGAAGTTGAAGGGTGACAATTTCAGCCATTTGCTATCAGACGAGCCTTTTACTTTCGATTGTATCCATATTTGGATGTAGGAATAGGTTACAGTGGCGTGCGGCTCGTTACATAACCTAGCTTTCAAGAAGGGGCAAAAGTTATACGTTCACGTATCCAAAAATATGTAGATATTCTACTCACCTCTAACCCAGCAGTATATTTACAGCCTTGGTACAAAGGTCAGATAGATTTGCGTAGGCTAACTCGAATTTACCAATGGATCGATCCAACTTTGGATGAAAATGCAGTGTTTGAGATGCAACGTCAGAATTTCGTCAACATGGTGCGAGATCCTAACAAATGGGTGGCTTCACTCCCGCCAGCTATTTTAGATCGTGTTGAGGTTAAAGGCGGCTGGTTTGGACCTAATGAGGGAGATTTGATGCGAGAAGCTGAAAAGCGTCTTCCGCAAGTGCTGGAAGTAGTCGAATCTATGATTGAAACCAATCGCCGTTTTGAATCATATCAAGCAGAAGTAGAAGCGATCGCCCAATTAAAAATCAGCTTTCATGAATGGCTCA
Organism: Tolypothrix sp. VBCCA 56010; assembly: GCF_050875635.1. Classification (NCBI taxonomy): domain Bacteria; kingdom Bacillati; phylum Cyanobacteriota; class Cyanophyceae; order Nostocales; family Tolypothrichaceae; genus Tolypothrix; species Tolypothrix sp. VBCCA 56010. Next base: position 18,606 of record NZ_JBPAOH010000013.1, on the reverse strand, counting down.
AATTATCCCCATCTGACGCAAAACCCGACAGCGCCGAATTGATGTATATCATCCCATCCAAACCTTTAAAACTACAACTATCGAGTTGACAGTTGGCTATTTCTCTACAAAAAGATGCAGTTGAGTCTTAGTACTGAAGCCGATCGCTTGTTTCAACTGCGACTTTTTTCATACTCATCTATTTCTCGATATTTAGGAATAGATTTACCTGTTACCACAGAATAAAGAACATCTGGGTCTAAATCTGCGCCATTCTCCCAGTGAATTGTGCCCCATTCCGGGTTAAGTTTAACTGTTCTAAAATAGTCTAAATCTTTTAAAGGTTCAAAAATTCCCGTAAATTCGATTAATTGGTTAACATTAACAATACCTTTTTCTCCATCTTCAAACTTTAGATAGAGTTGATAGTTATCTTGAGGAATAACTTCTATAATGTCTTTTAGCATAATTTACTCTAATGGTTCAATTTTTTCTAAGGGATTATTTTGTCTTGCCAGTTGCCAATTTTCTAGAAGTTCTGATTTGTGCATAGCTGCCCATTCAATTACTAAACCAAGAACTCTAGGAGTGAGTTTACCTTCTAAAATTGACAAGGTTTCTATATCAATAATTGCCTTTTGCTGATTATAGCGGACATGAAAATGAGGGGGTGGATGGTCGTTATAGTAAATAGTAATGATAATCCCTAAAAAACGACAGACTTCTGGCATCACATCACCTACTCAATTATCCTGTGTATTCAGCCATACAGACCTGATTGTAACTTTATTTTAGTGATAGTATAGGGCACTCTTCTCTTGGCATCCTTGGTGTCTTCTCTTACAAGTTACCTGCTGATTCTTTTTTGCCAAAACCAGAAATCGAGTTTAAGTGCTGAGGGCGATCGCTCTCTTCTCTCTGCGTCGCGCCAGTCGCTACAACTTTCACGCGGCAGCTTTTCGCTCTTAAGCTTAAGAGCGAAAACGTGACAAGTGGAAAATACGCAACGCGCTGGCTTCTCTGTGCCTAGTAAAGTTCGTAAAAGATTCGGGCGATCGCTTTGAAGCCTTTTCTGCGCCCACGGTTCCTAAAAAAACGAAGATATCATGCATTAACCACTAAAATAGCTAGAGCAAAAATACAGACTAAAAAGTGGAACCGACAGAAACACAATATCTAATTATCAACGCTTTAGAAACTTTAGAATTACTTGAGTGGAGACTTTATGATGAAGAAACAGGATATTGGCGTATTCAAACTCCAAGTCCTGTTTTACCAGTTGCCTACATCTTGCCAAATGGTGATATTGTCCCTTCTGACTGGATATCAGAATTATGACAAAACTAACTGAACTACAAAAAAAACAAGAAGCCAGACTGCAAGAACTTATTAACATAGCTAAACAGCGTTATCTAGATGCAGGTGGCGATCCGAAACGTTGTCCAAGCGGTCGCAAGGGTGATGACTACATGACTGATGAAGAACGTGAAGAAGCTATGCTCTTAATGCGACAAAGTGCAGGCGTTCGCATTATTGGTGATGAAGTTTACTGTCAAGGACGCTCTTGGAAACTACCTGCTAATTATCTACAAAAAGATGCAGTTGAGTCTTAGTAGTGAAGGCGATCGCTCTCTTCTCTTATCTTCGCGCCCTTCGCGTCTAGCCTTCGGCAACGCCAAGGGCGAACGCGGTTCGTATAAAAAAAGGCGAACAAAAGTCCGCCTAACTTAACATAATCTCGCTCAATAAAAACCCTAAACCTTAGCGTCTTCTCTCACTAACTTATCCCAACCCAAATCCTTCAAATTATTATTCCGACGCAACGGACGAGTCACCAACTCCAAAATATCCCGCGCATTCGTAAAGCCGTGAATTTGAGCAAAAGTGAACTCCACAGACCACTTAGTATTAATCCCGCGTGCTTCCAACGGATTAGCGTGCGCCATCCCAGTAATCACTAAATCAGGCTTCAACTCATAAATCCGCTGAAGCTGATTGTAATTATCCGGCTTCTCAACAATAGAAGGCAGAGGTGAACCCATTTCCTGACAAGTTTTCTCCAAGAAAGCCAACTCAGCAGCTTGATAGCGCTTGTCCATATAAGGGATACCGATTTCCTGAACCGTCATCCCGCAGCGCACCAGGAACCGCGCTAAAGAGACTTCCAGCAAGTTATCACCCATGAAAAACACAGACTTACCGCGAATCAATTTTACATAATCTTCTAAACCTTCCCAAATTTGCGCTTCCCGCTCATCCAAACCTTTGGGAGTAATACCAAACACCGAGCAGATTTTCTCAATCCAAGCGCGAGTACCATCGGGTCCAATCGGGAAAGGTGCGCCAATTAACTTACATTTGCGACGCCGCATCAAAGTGGTAGCTGTACGGCTGAGAAAAGGGTTGACACCAGCGACATAATACCCTTCTTCGAGTACAGGCAGTTCAGTAAAGCGTTTCGCAGGCAACCAACCGGAAACTTTTATACCTTGTTTTTTCAGTTCCAAAGTTAACTGAGTTACAACCGGATCGGGAAGAGAACCAAATAAAACCAAAGGCGGATGATCTACGTACTCAGATTCATCTTGGGCTACATCTTCTTTCTTTTTACCGAAGTTGAGCAATTTAGCGATCGCATTCCGCTCATTTTTCTCTGTTTCCGCTACCGGAGACTTATCCGGACAACGATTAGCCATCGCAGCTAATACGGTATCTTCTCCTTGAGTAAAGGCGTAATCTAGACCGTTAGCACGCGCTACGACGATGGGGATACCAATTTCCGATTCTAGCTTGGGTGCCAAACCTTCCAAGTCAGTTTTGATGATTTCCGTGGTGCAAGTGCCAATCCAGACAATTACACTCGGATTGCGATCGCGTTTAATTTGCAAGCACAACCGCTTTAACTCTTCATAATCATTCAGCTGTGCGGAAATATCTCCTTCTTCCAACTCAGCCATTGCATAGCGGGGTTCAGCAAAAATCATCACCCCCATCGCGTTTTGTAAAAAGTAGCCACAAGTCTTTGTCCCAATCACCAAAAAGAAACTATCTTCAATTTTTTGGTATAGCCATGCCACGCAGCTAATCGGGCAAAACGTATGATAATTACCAGTTTCACACTCAAAATTTAAAGCTGATGGTTCTTGAGTAGCAGTCATTTTATTATTTTCTCCCCGTGGTATTTAAAGTTAGGAGAACGGAGTTATGAGTTAGGAGAACGGAGTTATGAGTTATGAGTTATGAGTTGAAGAATTTTTAACTTTTCACTCCAAACTCCTAACTCCTCACTTTTACTTTCTTCTCCTAACTTTGTAATTACGCGTTGGGGAAAAGGCGGGCAATTTCCGAGTCGTCAAAAACGCCAGATGGCGAATCTTCCCCTGAAGCTGATTTTTCTTCACCCCAGACATCAGACAACACGTCGCTAAACGTATTTTCGTCTGGTGTATCCAAATCATCCAGCATGTTTTGCCCCAAGTTTGCTGATGGTGTTGCTGCGGAGATTTTGCTGTCGGTATCCTTCAAGTCATCAAAAGAAATATCGCCAAAATCATCTACAGATTCCATGCTGGGTGTTTGGTTTGAGTTTTGCCCGTTCGTGAAAGAAATATCGCCAAATCCATTTGCAGTTTGATTCGACACTGGTACTTCAGCAATTTCCCCTAGGGACATTTGGCTAAACTCATCTGGTATTAGCATTTCTTGATGAGAATCTACCATCACGAACTCGTGAATAATCGCCTCTTCCCCAAAGCCATTTTCATTCGGAATCGTCAAGGTTTCATCATGAGGCTTTCCCTGCATGATTCCTTCTGATTCCATGTCTTCTTCTGCTTTGGGCATGACGCGGTTGCCCAAAGCCATGTCAGGATCGAAATGCAAATCCAGCACTTCTATCAAAGTATCTGCGTCTGGATTCAATTTCGCAAAGGGCAGCATTAACTGCGCTAGCTTCGGTTCCAGCGCGTTAACGACTCCCAGGATGAGGTAAGACGGTGGTCGCTTTCCACCATCGGGGGTGTAAACCGATTCCACCTCCATGTGGAGTGTAATCCAGTCACGATTCACCTGGAAAAATTGCAACCACTTTTGTCTTAAAGAATCTGTAAAGCTGTAAAAGAAAGCCATATTGTCCCCCATCCTGAGAAAATAGATGATTTATACAATCATCAAGTCTAATTCTTCTTCCGGATTAGTAACCTGGGGTTTACTCGGATTTAAGTAAAAATCAGACAACAAAGAGAACAATTCCCGGTCTGGGGCATCGTTAGGTACAACACCTTCTGGACGCGATAGAATTTGGTCGGCGATGTTCAGGTAGTAATCGCAAACGTAGTTGAGAGATGGATCGTTTTCTGCCATTTCAAATAAGGTCTTGCCTTTGACACGAGAAACACGGATGTCTTCTATCAAAGGTAATACCTCCAGTACTGGCATGGGTACTGCTTCTATGTATTTCTCGATCAAGTCGCGTTTGGAAGTGCGATTACCAATTAATCCAGCTAAACGCAATGGGTGAGTGCGTGCTTTTTCGCGTACTGAAGCTGCAATGCGATTTGCCGCAAATAAAGCATCAAAGCCGTTGTCGGTAACAATCAAGCAGTAATCAGCATAGTTGAGAGGTGCTGCAAAACCACCACATACAACGTCACCGAGAACGTCAAATAATATCACATCGTACTCATCAAAGGCGTTGAGTTCTTTGAGTAATTTCACGGTTTCGCCGACTACGTAACCGCCACATCCGGCACCAGCAGGCGGACCACCTGCTTCAACACAATCGACACCACCGTAGCCTTTGTAAATTACATCTTCGGGCCAGACATCTTCGTAGTGGTAGTCTTTTTCTTGCAGGGTGTCGATAATTGTCGGAATCAAAAACCCGGTCAAAGTAAAAGTACTGTCGTGTTTCGGGTCGCACCCAATTTGGAGAACTTTCTTCCCGCGTCTGGCTAGGGCGACGGAGATGTTACAGCTGGTTGTGGATTTACCGATACCACCTTTTCCGTAAACTGCTAATTTCACTTTTGTTTGCCTCTTATAGTTTCTTGTCAAACTGCTTGGCTAAAACATTTGCCTTCACCTAGCCGCACAAGGCGCGATGTGTGAGGTCTTCGTCATTATTGTCTAAATTCAATGTAAAAGAAAGTGGCGGTGAATCTGTCATAAGGTTATATTAGACAGATTTTGTCTCAAGCGATCGCATTTTAGTTTTAATTCACTATAAAACTATACAAAGCCTCAAACAAGTAAAAATTAAGATTTTTAGTAACTGAATAAATAAAATTAGTTACAAAACACAAAATGCTTAAGTTACCTTTTTCAATGGACTTTATAGAAGTAACTTATGGTCTTAGTTTCTGAATGGAAATCAGTAGGAAGTGTTTGATGAAATAGGCTGAAGCACTTACAGCAAGCTGGTTTAGTTTTGAGAAACTCAGTTTTTCGCTTTGGAAATCAAGGTTTTTTTGGCGATTATGCAGATAAAGTTGCTTTTGTCAATCACAATAAATGCGTAATTGACTCGTAAAGCGAGATTGGGCGATCGCTCATTTTGCCTGATTTCTACTTTTTTGTAAAAAATTATTAATTTGCAGAATATTGATTAAATTTCTTTAAGAAGAGGCATTTTTTTATCTTCTGAGTTAAGATGCATCCTCGGATACTGCCCTTATTTCTTCTAATGTTTGCCAGCCGGCTTGCCACTGAGAATTATCTTGTAATAATTTGGCATTGATCCAAAAGCGAACATTGGGATCGCAAGCAGCAACCATCTCAGCATAAACCCACTTAGCCTGATTTTTGCGATTGACGACTTGGAAGTGTCGCCAACCATCTACTTTTTGCTGCGCTGTCCATTTAGAACCGACTAAATAAGGAAATTTTTGTTTTTTAGGCATTTGTCAATAGTCATTAGTCAAAAGTCAAGGGTCAATAGTCAATGGTCAAGAGTCAAGAGTTGTTTATCCTCCTTGTCCCCCTCATCTCCCTCATCCCCCTCATCCCCCTTGTCCCCCACGGACAAAGGTATCACAAACAACTTCGCCATTTTCCTCAACGCAGAGGGAAAACGATTTAATATGAAGCCAACAGCTGCTGATCTGATTGTTAATTTTGCGGGTTTTTTTAGATAAGCGTTGCCGGACGACTTCGTTTGGACAGAGAATCTCTAAAGTACCCTTGCCATCTTCGTGGTATGTAATGCGAAATTGGCAGTCTTGCAACATTGCGCGGCTGCTGCTGTCGAAAAACCGCTTAAAGCGCTGTAGCAATTCGCCTTCGTTCATTTCGCTGACGCGCTTCGGGAAGATGAAATCTTCTTCTTCAAATTCAAAGTCATCATCCTCGAAGTCGTGGGGGTCAATCATCTTTTATTGTGACTACTCGACTTACGATTATCGTAACGCTGTGTGAGCGGTAATATAACATTTGCTCATTACCGATCTTAAAGTCTAGTGCTGTAACAGATTCAACAGATTCAACAGATTCAACAGATTCAATTGAATTCTAAAGATAAAAATCTTCTGTAGGGTGCGTTAGGCAAAGCTATAGCGCACCACTACGTAAAGCATTTATATACTAACGCACCGCATTAACGATAACGTGTCTAATTATAATGGTGCGTTAGTGCGTTAACACACCCTACTGGACTGACTGCTGGACTGACACAGCTAATTTGATGCATTAGGCGTAGATTGGGGAGCCACTGCGTTGGTTTTGCAGTGCGTTGCGTATTTTCCACTCGGCAGTTTTGGGGGGAAGCGGAGGAACATAAGCTGCCGAGAAAGTTGTAGCACCTGCCGTCGGGTTTCCCGACAATCGCGCAAGTGGCGTTTGAGCAACGCGAAACCCAACATTGATAAAGGTGTTGGGTTTCCTTACGTCAACCCAACCTACAATTTTTTGCAACAATTTAGCTGTGTCGCACCACTACGTAAAGCTTTTTACTCTTCACCTTCAATTTTGCGTCGGAATACTTCTTCCATTTGTTGCCAACCTTCTTCAGTATCGGGAAACTTATACTGTTTAGCGTTGGGATTGCGACGACTCATTAAAATACGCAATGCTTCAATATCTTCTCGATGTGCCAGTACATAAGCTCTCAGTTCGGCTCTAGGCATTTTTTCAAAATCCGGCTTCATTTATAAACTCCCAGATTCCCTCACGGTTGATAATAATGGTAAAAATTTAGTCCTCACCTTCTCCTTTTTTGGTGCGGATGCGTTGATTAGGGTAGAGATTAAATGACTTGATTAGGATGAACGATAATAATCTCAGGAGTTTTGATAAAATCGTCGGAATTGAAAGTTAATACTTGAGTAATTCCGTGTATTTTCATTACAGCCATTAGTCGGGTATCATGGGTTCTTTTTCCCATCACTCTATAACTTGTAACTAACTGTAACCAATTGGGAAAAATTAGGGGAGTTTCTTCGAGTAATAATAACTGGCTCATAAGTTGATTGATTTTGTTTTCAGTTATTTCAACACTCCACCCTAATCCATTGACATTAACTGGACGGGTGGCTACTACCCAGAATTAAATTAAAACTTGAGCAGTAATCACACATTCATGTCCTTGGGAGATGAGACGGGCTACTGTATTGACGGCTAGAGAGTAGCTAGGTGAATTGGGGTCACTAGACCTTAAAAGAATATTGGTATCAAGAAGATATCTAGCCATCAATCCTCATAAATGCTGTCACGGCGTAGGGCTTCATCTGGAAATCCTGGGCTATCTTTGTCATGGCTTTCTGCCCAATATATCCATTGTTTAACCCGTTCTGCCGTCGTCAGAGAATTTAGGGGTAGAGCGTGTTTTTCTGAGGTAAATTTGTGCAAGATAAAATCGACAAAATCTAAAACTTATTGCTGTTTATCGGCGGTTAAATCTCGCCATTTATCAAGTAACAGTTGTTCGGTATTCATCAGCTTATTTCTCCTGTGACAAAAATTAGTTCTGACCTTTTAATAAAACTTGTAGACGACGTTTAATATCGCCGTTATCTTTTTCTGTAACTAGAGTTTATATTCTTTAGGACTTACGCAAAAACCCTCTGCAACTCTTATTCCTTCGTGTCCTTCGCGTCTTTGTGGTTCGTTTTTCCGTTACCTGTGCGTAAGTCCTATTCTTGATCTGTTCATAAGGTGGTAAAAATTAATCCACAGCAAATACCGCACGTAATGCTTCAGGGGTGAGGGTGGGATAGTTCTCTAGCACTTGTTGTTCTGTCCACCCCGCAGCAAACAACCCTAACAAAAACTCGACTGAAATCCTTGTTTTTTTCACAGTCGGCTTACCAAGCAGGATTTTTGGGTTTGAATGGATGTACTCTCGCCAGTCCATAGTTTGTAGTCTGACAAAGCTACAGTTATTGTTACATAGGGTGATTCTTATTCTCAAGTTCTGACTGAAAATCCTTGTAACGGAGGAAGGTGTTGATAAACAACCGAAGTTGAAGGTGAGGTTTTCTGCCGGACGGTAATCCTACTTGAGAATGACGTGAAGACCGATCTTTGTAGTTGTCCGCGTCTTTTTACAATCAGTTTATCAGAAAAAATTTTATTGTTTTTCACAGAAGCGTTGTTTAAACGCCTTCATTAGTTAGTTGAGTCAAAAGCCTATGCAACCCACTAACCCGAACCAATTTACCGAAAAAGCCTGGGAAGCGATCGCCCACACTCCAGATATTGCTAAACAATATCAACTACAGCAGATCGAAAGCGAACACTTAATGAAAGCGCTGCTAGAACAAGAAGGACTCGCTAGCGGTGTTTTTACCAAAGCCGGTGTAAATCTGCAAAAATTACGCGATCGCACCGAACAATTCATTCAACGTCAGCCGAAAGTTTCCGGTAGCAGCAGTTCCGTGTACTTAGGACGCAGCTTGGATACACTGTTAGATCGCGCTGATAACTATCGCAAAGAATTTCAAGACGAATACATCTCAATTGAACATTTATTACTTGCCTACGCCAAGGATGACCGCTTTGGCAAAAGTCTATTCCAAGAATTTGGATTAGACGAAGGCAAATTAAAGAATATCATTAAACAAATTCGTGGGAACCAGAAAGTGACCGACCAAAATCCAGAAGGCAAATATGAAGCACTGGAAAAATATGGGCGTGACCTCACAGAAGCTGCCCGTCAAGGTAAACTTGATCCAGTGATTGGACGAGATGATGAAATTCGCCGCACCGTGCAAATTCTCTCACGTCGTACCAAAAATAACCCCGTTTTGATTGGGGAACCGGGTGTTGGTAAAACAGCGATTGTTGAAGGTTTAGCACAGCGCATCGTCGCTGGTGATGTACCTCAATCTCTCAAAGACCGCAAGCTGATAGCACTAGATATGGGTGCCCTCATCGCTGGGGCAAAATTTCGGGGTGAATTTGAAGAACGTTTAAAAGCTGTTCTCAAAGAAGTTACCGAATCTGGTGGTAATATTATTCTATTTATTGATGAAATTCATACCGTTGTCGGTGCGGGTGCAACCCAAGGCGCGATGGATGCTAGTAATCTGTTAAAACCGATGTTAGCGCGGGGTGAATTGCGCTGTATTGGGGCGACAACTTTAGACGAATACCGCAAGTATATCGAAAAAGATGCCGCTTTGGAAAGACGTTTCCAGCAGGTTTATGTCGATCAGCCGACTGTATCCGATACTATTTCGATTCTGCGCGGTTTGAAAGAGCGGTATGAAGTTCACCACGGGGTAAAGATTTCCGATAGTTCTTTGGTTGCGGCTGCTACATTGTCAAGTCGGTATATTAGCGATCGCTTTCTTCCCGATAAGGCGATCGATTTGGTAGACGAAGCCGCAGCTCGATTAAAAATGGAGATTACCTCCAAACCCGAAGAACTCGACGAAATCGACCGCAAGATTCTGCAATTAGAAATGGAAAGACTTTCTCTGCAAAAAGAAAGTAATGCAGCTTCTCGCGAACGTCTGGAAAGGCTAGAAAAAGAACTTGCCGATTTCAAAGAAGAACAACGAGCATTAAATACTCAATGGCAGTCTGAAAAAGATATTATCACTAAAATTCAGTCTGTCAAGGAAGAAATTGACCGCGTTAATTTAGAAGTTCAACAAGCAGAACGCGATTACGATCTCAACCGCGCTGCTGAGTTGAAATACGGCAAATTAACTGATTTGCATCGCAAATTAGAAGCGGCAGAATCTGAACTTTCTCAAACTCAACTCAGCGGAAAATCACTGTTGCGGGAAGAAGTAACCGAAGCTGATATTGCGGAAGTTATTTCTAAATGGACGGGAATTCCCATCAGCAAGTTGGTAGAATCTGAGAAAGAAAAACTGCTGCATTTAGAAGATGAACTGCACCACCGCGTGGTTGGACAAGATGAAGCGGTAACAGCTGTAGCGGATGCAATTCAACGTTCTCGCGCTGGTTTAGCCGATCCGAATCGTCCGATCGCTAGCTTTATTTTCCTCGGTCCTACGGGTGTGGGTAAAACTGAATTAGCGAAAGCGCTAGCAGCATATCTCTTCGACACGGAAGAAGCGTTGGTGCGAATTGATATGTCTGAATATATGGAGAAACATGCAGTTTCTCGCCTCATCGGTGCGCCTCCCGGATACGTGGGATACGACGAAGGCGGACAACTCACCGAAGCCGTTCGCCGTCGTCCTTATGCGGTGCTGCTATTCGACGAAATCGAAAAAGCGCACCCGGATGTATTTAATATCTTCCTGCAAATTCTTGATGATGGGCGTGTAACTGATGCCCAAGGTCATACAGTTGACTTTAAGAACACGATCATCATTATGACTAGCAACATCGGTTCGCAGTATATTCTTGATGTGGCGGGGGATGATTCACGTTATGATGAAATGCGTCATCGCGTGATGGAGGCGATGCGGAATAGCTTCCGTCCGGAGTTTCTCAACCGCATTGACGAAACGATTATCTTCCACCCACTGCACAAAGGCGAATTGCGCTCTATTGTACAGTTGCAAGTAAATAGACTGCGACAAAGATTGAGCGATCGTAAAATGTCTCTGAAACTCTCCGATGCTGCTCTTGACTTTTTGGCAGAAGTAGGATATGACCCAGTATTTGGGGCACGTCCTTTAAAAAGAGCGATTCAGCGCGAGTTAGAAACTCAGATTGCCAAAGCTATTTTGCGCGGCGAATTCAACGATGGCGACACGATTTTTGTGGATATCGAGAATGAGCGCCTTTCTTTCAAGCGCTTACCAGCCGAGGTGTTTACAGCTTAATTAGGTATGTAGTTGCGCTTTAGCGCTAAAGCGCAACTACATACTTAAATATAGGTGTTTATCTAAAGTTGATATTATGGTGTAAAGTTTATAGCTTTTCCCAATTGGATGCACTACACTACTATCGAATGCCAGGGTTGAAAGGTGTTATTTCTCCTGCATGATTAATCAAGGTGACAGAGCCAGGAGCCAAAGAATTCAGCAAACCGCTAATTCGAGTGATTAACGGCAGCAGGTAATCAGGGCGCGTACTATGAGCATCCAACACCACAATCTTTAACGCAAGACCACGAAAATTCTGTTGATATGGCAAATTCTTATCGGCAGTAATAAATACATCAAAGGGATGTGCTTCTGCCAAGCTAAAAGTTGTCGGTCTTTTACACCGCGCCAACCCATCTCCTCGACATTTTGCACCGAATATCCAACATTGACAAGTGGTTTCTTTAGTTTCTTGCTTAACAGATTTTCATCAAGCAGGATTAACACGGACAGTTCGCTCCAGGTCCAGCATTGCTTTTGCCATCACTTCCAAAACTAGCAATACCTGAGCTTGCAAGTGTGGAAAATCTTCTAGGAATTCGGTTAAGCCTGCTTCACCTTCGAGGTAGTCAAAAAAGGTTTGCAATGGAACTCGCGTGCCAACAAAGACTGGAGTTCCACTCATAATCTCTGGATCGGAGTGAATAATTTGTCGGTCGCGTAAACATGATTGAATGTCCATCGTACAACTATTCACATTTAGTAGCAGTTCGGAGTTTCGTCTCATTCTAGCTTGTAGTTCAGGCATTGGTTGGAATCATAACTTGCAAAAGGTTAACTACCTACCCTCTACTACTTTTGCTGACATACCTTTAGTCTTTCTCGTGCTTGGGGATGGGTGGCGAGGTAATCTTTCAGCCAGTCGCAACCCCGCGCTAGCAGCACATCTAACCCCTCAACCCTCCAAATGCGAGCAGTTTTGTCCTCAGATGCAGTGACGATGCGCTGTCCATCTGGACTAAAACTCGCACTTTTGACTTGATCCAGATGCCCTTGGAGTACCGTTAGCTGCTTGCCGGACAAATCCCACACACGAGCGGTGTTGTCATCAGATGCAGTAACGATGCGTTGTCCATCTGGGCTAAAACTGGCACTGTTGACTTGTCCATACTGATGCCCTTTGAGTACTACCACTAGCTGCTTGCTGAAATCCCACACACAAGCGATTTTGTTATCTAATGCAGTGACGATGCGCTGTCCATCCGGGCTAAAACTCGCACTTCTAACGAAACCATAATCCGCACACCGCCGATTCTTAAGTTCCGCTAGCAGATTGCCGGACAAGTCCCACATACGGACGATATTGCCAAGTGATACAGTGAAGATACGCTGTCCATCCGGGCTAAAACTCGCACTGTGGACTGAACCCTGATTCATTTTGAGTTGCGCTAGCAGATTGCCGGACAAATCCCACACACGGGCGGTTGGGTCAGATGATGCGGTGACAATGCGCTGTCCATCCGGGCTAAAACTCGCACTGTTGATTCCACCCTGCGACGGATGCCTTAGTTCCGCTAGCAAATTGCCTGACAAATCCCACACACGGGCGGTATCGTCATTTGATCCGGTGACGATGCGCTGTCCATCCGGGCTAAAACTCGCACTGACGATTTTTTGCTGATGCCCTTGGAGTACCGCTAGCAAATTGCCGGACAAATCCCACACACGGGCGGTATCGTCATTTGATGCAGTGACAATGCGCTGTCCATCCGGACTAAAACTGGCACTGAAGATAAAACCCTCCACTTTGAGTACCGCTAGCTGCTTGCCAGACAAGTCCCATATACGAGCGGTTTTGTCAGATGATGTAGTGACGATGCGCTGTCCATCTGGGCTAAAACTGGCACTTTTGTCAAAACCTAAACCCTCATCCACTTTGAGTACCGCTAGCTGCTTGCCAGATAAGTCCCACACATGGGCGGTGCTATCGCCTGCTTGATATGATATGGTGACAATGCGTTGTCCATCCGGGCTAAAACTGGCACTGTTGACTAATTGCTGATGCCCTTGGAGTACCGCTAGCTGCTTGCCGGACAAGTCCCACACACGGGCGGTTTTGTCTTTTGATGCCGTAACGATGCGCAGTCCATCCGGGCTAAAACTTGCACTGTTGACCCAATCCTGATGCCCTTGGAGTACCGCTAGCTGCTTGCCGGACAAGTCCCACACACGGGCGGTTTTGTCTTTTGATGCAGTGACGATGCGCTGTCCATCCGGGCTAAAACTCGCACTGTTGACCCCGCCCTGACGCCCTTGGAGTACCACTAGCTGCTTGCCGGACAAATCCCACACACGGGCCTCACCTGATGCAGTGACAATGCGCTGTCCATCCGGGCTAAAACTCGCACTTGTGACCGAGTACTGATCCACTTTGAGTACCATTAGCTGCTTGCCGGACAAATCCCACACACGGGCGGTTCCGTCAGATGATGCGGTGACGATGCGCTGTCCATCCGGGCTAAAACTGGCACTGTTGATTTCACGCTGCGACGGATGCCTTAGTTCCGCTAGCTGCTTGCCAGAAAAATCCCACACACGGGCGATTTTCTGATCTGATATAGCGACGATGCGCTGTCCATCCGCGCTAAAATTAGCACTTTTGACCAAACCCCGGAGCCCTTTAAATTCCGCTAGCTGCTTGCCGGACAAGTCCCACACATGGGTGATAGCGTCGAATGATGTAGTGACGAAGCGCTCTCCATTCCGGCTAAAACTGGGACTGACGGCTGAAACAAAATAATTCCCGCCGAGTTGATTCCGCTCTCGGATATTGTCGAGAATTGTCTGTAAAGCTAGAATGGGACTGGTAGCTGGATATTTTTCCAGTGGGCGTCCGTCTTTAACTATTTCTTGCAACCTTTGTCCTGCATCCATCGCCGCCAGTAATGCTTCTAGCTCATAGGACTCAAATTGCCGCAAAGCACTCACTCCTGCCTGTTCCAGTCTAATACCTTCCTGTGCTTCCCATGCTTGTTTAACTGCATTGCCTGCCACTACCCCTGCGACTACTGCCCCAACTACGGACAACGCTAGTATTGTACCCCCAATGCGAATCTGTCGTTTGGCTTGTTGTTGCGCCCTAGTTAATGTCTCATTTGCTTGAGCTAATATCCGTCCTTCTTCTTCTTTGAGTGCTAAAGCAATTTCAATTTCTCTTTTGTCTAGTTTTTGGCTAGCTGATAAGAACTGATAATCTACATTACTCAAGCTTTTACCAGTCGCCCATGCCAAAGCATTCTGCAACGCTTGCCCTCGTAACAAGCGCGATTCATCTTTATAATCTGAATCTACCCAAGCGTTGAGTGCTTCTGCATAAGGACGCAAATCTGCCAGTGCCTTCGCAATCCAACTTTGGTTAAAAACTACTGCATAAATGTGATTGTAAACTTTCAGCTTTCCTTCACGCCTAACTACTAATCCTGAAAGTCGCAATTGGGTGTACTCAAGACTATTATCATCTGCCACTTCTTGCTGTTGCAAATGCTGATACAATCCTAAAATCCGACCTGTAAGCTGTCCCCCACCGCGTAAAATGCGATCGCGTATCGTCTTCAAATGCTCTGGTTCATCTTGAGCTTCCCAGTTAGCAATAACTTTTGTTTGCACCAACTGCTCTACCCACTGAGCAACTCCATCCTCTGGAATGGGAGAATCAGCAGTAAAGATAAGCTTACAAATTTTTTGAGTGAGAAATGGTTGTCCACCTGTCCAATCTAATACTGCTTGCAGTAGTGCTGTAGGATTGCTGGTTTTCACTGCCAAGCCTTGAGCGAGCGGTTGAGCTTCGTGTAACTTAAAACCAGTTAGTTCAATTGCTCTACCAATATTAAAAGGTGTACGTTGCCTGTCTTGAATTAAATCCGAGGGAGTCGCTACCCCAAACAAGGCAAAAGTCAATCTTTGATAATCTGACTGAGTAGCTCGACTGTTGTAAAATTCACGGATGACAGCAAAAAAATCATCAATTTCAAATTCAAGACTCAAAACGCTATCAATTTCATCGACAAAAATCACAATATTTTCAGAAATTGACTTGAGCAAAAACTTTTCAATAAACTCACTGAATCGATTTACTGGAGATAGTAAACTGTGATTAGACCACCAAGCGTTTAAATCAAAAGTTTCATAGAGATTGAGACTGTTAACAATACTATTAATAATTCCTGCATACCATTGCTCTGGCTTGATATCCGATGTACCAATAGCTGTAATATCAACGTCAGCACAAACAATGCCCTCCGCCTGCAACCGTTGCATAGTTCGTACCCGCAGGCTTGATTTGCCCATCTGCCGGGAATTGAGTACGTAACAGAACTCCCCTGCCTTCAACCCTTCACACAGTTCACTGTCTGCTTGTCGTTCTACATAAGTAGGCGCACCAACTGGCAGACTGCCCCCGACTTGATACTGGTAAGATAAGTGAGACATTACGCTCTTTCAGTGGATTTACTTCTGCAAGAATATACTTAACTACTCATTATCATTGCTGCTTTCCTGATTTTCTCAAAAATTTTTGTTTCATTGCAGTTTCAAGAACCGAGTCGGCTACGATCTGGACAAAAAAATTAAGAGATGTAAACGGCACTTGCTTGTGGATACGTTGGGATTGGTAATGATTAAATAAGATTGCACTAGTCACTTACTTGTATCTTCCGATCTAAAAGAAAAACGAGAGCGAATTGTTCGCTATCCAAGCTTAACGTCTTGAAGCTTACTACCCAAACTTTCCTTCTGTCTTTTGCTATAGCGAATCCAATCATGAGTCAAAATAGAACTGGAGGTTAAATAAGGTCAGAACCATGCCAACTTTTACATTAACAGATACACAAGTTCTGGAATTAGTCAGGCAATTGCCACAAGAGCAGCAAATAGAGGTGTTCAAATTCCTGTTAAGCCAGAATTGGGCTAACTGGGTGTATTTGTCTCGTGGCAGCGAAGAAAAGGTGCGAAAAGTTGCCTCAGAGCGGAATCAAGACTGGGATGCAATGACAGAGGATGAACGTGAAGAGTTCATTGACGAAGTATTGCATGAAAAAGATTAACTATGCGTGTTGTTTATGACACAAACATTCTAATTTCAGCAATTTTCTCACAGCGCGGCAGTCCGTTTCGCTGTCTACAACTGGCTAGAAATGGTATAGTACAAGCTGTGATTTGTCAGGAAATTCTTGACGAATTTCAAGAGAAACTTTTAAACAAATTTTCTTATGAGCCTGTGCAGGCTCAAGCATTTGTTGAGGAGGTTCGCAGCTACTCGCAGTTGGTTTCTATCACCAATACTCTGAAAGCTGTCAGCAATGACCCCGACGATGATATGGTGTTGGAATGTGCGCTTGTCGGAGGAGCAAGTTATATTGTCACGGGTGATAAAGATTTATTGTTGTTAGGCAGTTATCAGAACATCACGATCGTCAAAGCTGCTAATTTTCTAGCAATCTTTCCGAGTCAAAATTAAATAGTTAGGCAGAACATTCAGCAATCGCCCAAAATTAACCCCACTTCTTCACAACAAGCGATCGCCACCTACCACCTACCCCAAGCGATCGCCAAAATATTGACGGTACAATTTACAAGAGGCGATCGCATCATTCCCCTGAAATTTTATCAACCCCATGCTGCGTAATTTCAACGCTAAATCAGTTTCTATCCGCACTGCATGAGAAGCTGCAATTACTTCTTTAAAGGCTGCAATTAAATTTGAATTTCTTTGTAAATTTGATAAGTGGCGGTGCAGGTAGTCGCTGTAAATTCCTTGTTCTGTGGGTGCTGTTTGTAATAATTGCATCAAACTCATTTTGCCACGGGCAACTTCGTAAAGCGCCCTTCGCACTAAATAAGGATGTCCTCCCACCATTACCATCAGTTGCTGTATCTGCTCTTGCGTCCAATTTAGCTGGTGTCGTTGCACTAAATCCTGTATTTGTGAGGAATTTAATTCTGGTAATTCGATTGGCAAGCCGACATTAAACGGTGACTGATTTATATTCAGGGGAATGTCAACTTCCTTAGAATGCACAATTACTAATCTCAGTTTTTTCCAACTTTCGTTATTACTTGACTTATCATTCCAAACTCGTAGCAATGCCAGAAAGTCAGCAGCAACTTTAGGATGTTGAAAAACTTGGTCGATGTCATCCAGACCTAAAACAATTGGACTATTAATTGTTGATAACAGGTATCTTTGAAAGTAGTTTGTACACTTGTCCTTTGGACCGAGAATACCCTGCCAATATTCAGTTAATTTATCTGGAAGATTCAACTCATTAGTAATACTAGTGCAGAACCAGCACAATAACTTATCCAAGCTGGTAAGAAACTCTTCATCCGCCGAACGAAAATTTAAATATGCAGTCTGACAACCATGTTTCTTTGCCTCGTGGAGAATACGTGTTAAAAGTGAAGTTTTACCCATTTGCCGAGGAGCTTTAATGCGAATCAATGCTGCTGGTTTGTGAATCGTTTCGTAACATTCAGCCTCATTAGGAGGACGTTCTACATAAAAAGCAGAGTCCAGATTAACTGCTCCTTCCGGTTGCTCAAAACTCGAAGATTTAGAAGTAGGTTGGCTTGGTGGGATAGTGGCTAGTAACTGAGGATTGTTTGTTTCACTTCCACCAAAAAATTGTCGCAAGGTTTGGAGAAACCGCGCTAAAAGTGAAGGTTGAACGGGCAAATCTGAATCATCATTTGTTGATGTTTGACTAGGCTTTTCGGTTGGGTTAGAAACGGGGATGGGTACTTGATAAATGTTGAGCAATTGCCCAAGCGCTTCCAAAGCATCAGCAGCATTGTTGTAACGCTGACGATAGTCAAAGCGCACCATTGTGTCTAAAATTTCTGCAAAATCTGGGTTGATATTGGCGCACTCGCTAAATAAAGCGCAGCACAACTCACCAGTGCTGGCATCTCGCGGTAGCTGTTGAGGGTTTAACCCAGTTAATGCTTGAAACCCAATAATTCCAACTGCATAGATATCGCTACTCAAATCGGGACGAGAAGCTTGTTGTTCGCTTGGCATATAGCCTGGTGTGCCGATCGCTATTGTCCCACTTGATTGCCCGAATGCACTGATTTCCTTAACTGCTCCAAAGTCAATCAGCACAATTTTCCCATCTTTGCGCCGCATTAAATTCTGTGGCTTAATATCTCGGTGAATGACATTTTGTTGATGAACAAATTCCAATACTTCCAGGATGTCCTTCAACAGTTTAAAGACTACTTTCTCATTCTTGGGCAAGCCTAGTACAGGGTGGCGGAAATAGACCGACCATTAAATAGCCAGCACCTTACCCTTATAAGTCCATTTGAAAGGTTTAGCCATCGTTCGATTGAAGTAATCAAT
>NZ_JBPAOH010000012.1:0-95269 GCF_050875635.1 Tolypothrix sp. VBCCA 56010 | reverse complement strand
TCCGCCTCCTCCGCCTTGTCCTCCTCCGCCTCCTCCGCCTTGTCCTCCTCCGCCTCCTCCGCCTTGTCCTCCTCCGCCTCCTCCGCCTTGTCCTCCTCCGCCTCCTCCGCCTTGTCCTCCTCCGCCTTGTCCTCCTTGTCCTCCTTGTCCTCCTTGTCCTCCTTGTCCCCCTCGTCCCCCTCGTCCCCCTCGTCCCCCTCGTCCTCCTCGTCCCCCTGTCCCCTTGTCTCCTATCCCAACCTCTTGTGTTACGACTACAGTTGAATTATTATTAGCCGGAGTTTGGGAAAATTGTTGGACGACTACCGTTTCTGGGGATGCAATTGCCTTTATCGGTGCAGGTGTATTTTCTTGCGTCACCGGCACTACTAAGCCGGCTTTTTCCGGCTGAGTCGGAGTTATAGAAGGTGCAGCTATTGCTTCAGTAGGGTTGCTAGTCGCTAAGGTAGCTAAAGTCAAAATTGCGGCAGAAGAAACTTGCATGTTTTTAGCCTGATTACCTGGGAGTTAGTTTGTACTTTTATACTGAGGTTCGGCAATGGGAATAATACTAACTTCCAGCTTCCACGCCGATGATTGATACTCCCATTCACCCCTCTTGCCCAAACAGACAGTTAATTATGAGTTTTTGTTTCTATTATGAGCGATCTACCTAGGTTATCCCTAGCTTTAAATTCGACAGCTACAACTTCTGCCTTGCGTTTACTTGTTTTAAGTAATGGTCATGGAGAGGATGTAATTGCTGTCCGTATTTTACAAGAACTCCAGCAACTATCCAATCCTGCTGATATCTTCGCTTTGCCTATAGTGGGTGAAGGACATGCTTATCAACAGTTGAATATTCCCCTGATTGGTTCAGTACGTGTTATGCCTTCTGGTGGCTTTATTTACATGGATGGACGGCAATTAGTCCGAGATGTACGCGGTGGTTTAGTGCAACTTACCCGCAGTCAAATTAAAGCGGTACGTACTTGGGTAAATTTGCAAAAGAAATCAGGTAATAAAAGCGCTATTTTAGCTGTGGGGGATATTGTACCGCTGTTGTTTGCTTGGGGAAGCGGTGCTGACTATGCTTTTATCGGCACGGCAAAATCAGAATATTATGTGCGGGATGAAGTCGGGTTACTGCAACGCAAATCAAAAGCTGCACGTTGGGAAAGTTTTTCCGGTTCAGTTTATCATCCTTGGGAACGTTGGTTGATGAGTCGTCCCCACTGCAAAGCGATATTTCCCAGAGATTCGCTAACTACGGAAATCTTAAAAAAGTGGTCTATTCCTGCTTTTGATTTGGGGAATCCGATGATGGATGGACTTGAACCCAGCTTTCCTCAAGGACGATTTTATGGTGGTGATGCTGAACAAGAAGAAATAATTCGTCCGTTGATTGTGACTCTTTTACCTGGTTCTCGTCCACCAGAAGCTTATGCGAATTGGCAACAAATTATGGTTGCAGTTGCTTCAGTGATGGAAATCTCAAAACGCGATTACCTTTCACGCACTGAAACTATGGTGTTTTTAGGTGCGATCGCATCCAGCTTAGACTTGAACATTTTATCTCAATCTCTACTATCTCAAGGCTGGCATCTTTACTCAGAATCTCCGGTGCAAATTTCTGATATTAATGCCTTGACTTTTAAATCAAAAAATGCGTATATTATTTTGACTCAACAAGCTTATAACGACTGCTTGCATTTAGGAGATTTGGCGATCGCAATGGCAGGGACAGCCACAGAACAATTTATCGGCTTGGGAAAACCTGCGATCGCCATTCCGGGAAATGGTCCTCAATATAACTTTGTATTTGCGGAAGCACAAAGCCGTCACTTGGGGTCATCTTTGATTTTAGTAGAGCAAGCGGCGCAAGTTGGTTCAGTTGTGCGATCGCTTTTTAACGATCCAGATAAACTTCAGGCGATCGCTGACAATGGCTTGCGACGCATGGGTAAACCTGGGGCAGCACGACGTATTGCTCAGTGTTTGCAGGAACGGTTGGGGTAAGCAACTTATTTACAGCAATAACACTAAAAATCACGGTTTTTGAGCCTGCGTAGGCAGGCTTTGTTTGTATAGCTTCACCCTTCTAGGGTGTAGGTGCAACATATTAGATACGATTATGCTACTAAACCGGAACGCAAGGCGCGAACTGCCGCTTGAGTACGGTCATCGGCGCAGAGTTTGTTTAAGATGTTGCGAACGTGGGTTTTAACTGTCCCGACTGTGATATAGAGTTTTTCGGCAATCTGCCCGTTGCTACAACCGGCAACAATCAACTCTAGGATTTCTAATTCTCGTTGAGTTAGTGGGTAGGTTTCTAAAACTTGCTCGTATTCAGTCTCTAATGCTTCAATTTTGACGGTCTTTGGCTGACTTGCCTGTGGGTTATCTTCTGGCAGACCTTGGCGCATTTGCCGCAATACGACGTTGGCGATCGCTGGATCGATCCACGAGTTACCTTCGTAAGTCGCTTGGATCGCTTCCATTAATCTATCAATGCTGGTATCCTTCATGTAATATGAGTCTGCACCTGCCGCAAAAGCAGCTAGCACTGCATCCTCTGAATGTTCCATTGTCAAAATGAGGATCTTCGTTCCTTGGTCTGCTGTCTCTTCTTGGAAACTTCTAAACTTTCTCGTCAGTTCAATTCCATCCATGTCCGGCAAACCAATATCCACTACTGCCACATCCGGCTTACTGGTTTGCAAAAGTTTCAGTCCTTGGGTAGCATTTGGCGCTTCGCCAATCACTTCAAGCCCGCTATGAGACTGTAATGCCGCCCGTAGTCCCATTCTTGTTAAATCATGGTCTTCAATGAGAACTATTCTAATTTCGCTCATAGCTATACCCACTTTCTCCTGATTATATATATTAATTTACGACCTTTCGCGATCTATTTATCTTAATTTCAAAACTTAAGATAGATGATATTTTTACCAACATGCATCCACCGATAGAAATAATTGGTTTTTCTTTTTATTCTTGCATAAAAGCAAAAATCTAGCCTGGGATATATAGCTATTTTACGAATAATTGCTCAATATTAAGACGAACTGAAATTTGTACAGCTTCATCATGACTTATAAAGCAGTAATTAATAGTATTCAATAAAATAGCGTTCATCTGCAAAAAAAGATAAAAAAGTATGATTTTTCACCAAAATGAACAAATCAGAGTCGGTGGAAGCAGATATACCAAGTAAAGTCTGCTTTCGTACCATTTTTGACCAGACTTCTCAATTTATCGGATTAATCAAGCCGGATGGCATTGTTGTTGAAGTCAATCAGACGGTGTTAAAGTTTGCCGGACTCACCAGCGCGGAAGCGATCGGGCGTTTTTTTTGGGAAGTGCGTTGGTGGACGATTTCTCCCCAAACTCAAAGACAATTACGAGAAGCGATCGCACTCGCAGCAACAGGAGAATTTGTCCGCTACGAAGTTGATATACTCGGTGCAGACGATAACATCATAACCATCGACTTTTCGATCAAGCCGATAAAAAACGAAACTGGTCAAGTAACTTTGTTAATCTCAGAAGGTAGAGATATTAGCGAAGCCAACGCAGAACTAAAGCGACGTGTGGCTAAAGGAAATCAAGCACTACAAAAAAGCGAGCGTCGTTGGGAAACTTTCGCCAAAATTTCCCCTGTCGGCATCTACCGTACAGATTTATCAGGAAATTATCTTTATGTCAACGAGCGCTGGTGTGAAATTAGCGGAATTACATCAGAAAATGCTTTAGGAAAAGGCTGGCGATGTACAATTCCCCCAGAAGACTTAGAGCGGATAGATTCGGAACTACAACAAACAAGTCAAGATGCTTTGCCCTTTGAGTGTGAATTTCGCTTCATCCATGCAGATGGGAAAACAACTTGGGTGTTGTCGCAAGCAGTAGCGGAAACTAAAGATGATGGCACGGTAGTTGGCTATTTTGGCACGGTAACAGATATTAGCGAACGCAAACAATCAGAATTAGCTCTCAAACAACGAGCTTCAGAATTAACTAGTTTGACAACTATTTTGGCGCAAACAACCGCACTTTTACAAAAGCAAAATCAAGAACTTGACCAATTTGCTTATGTGGCGTCTCATGATTTGAAGGCACCTTTACGAGCGATCGCCAGTCTATCAGAATGGATTGAAGAAGACTTGGCAGATCAACTAAGAGAAGAAAATCGCCATCAAATGCATCTGTTGCGCGGAAGAGTGCAAAGAATGGAAGGACTGATCAACGGTTTATTAGAATATTCTCGCATTGGGCGCGTACAAACAGAATCTTATGAAGTAGATGTTGGTGAATTGATAAAAGAAGTCATTGATTTACTTGCACCACCGCTAACTTTCAACATCGAAGTTGCTGAAGAAATGCCCACTTTCAGGACGAAACGATTACCCTTACAACAAGTATTTTCTAACTTAATAGGCAATGCAATCAAGCATCATCCGCGAATGGATGGTCACGTAAAAATTTCTGTTGCAGAACGCTCATCCTATTACGAATTTGCTGTAGCTGATGATGGTGCTGGTATTGCCCCAGAATATCACGAAAAGATTTTTGCTATCTTCCAAACTCTGCAATCCCGCGATCAAAAAGAAAGTACCGGCATTGGTTTGGCGATCGTCAAAAAAATTGTGGAAACGCAAGGAGGTACGATTACTTTAAAGTCGCAAATAAATGCCGGAAGCACTTTTTATTTTACCTGGCAGAAGTAGAAAGAGTTAAAAGTTAGGAGTTTGGAGTTTGGAGTTTTGACAACTTATTCGTAAATTTTTGAGGAAAACTGCTTAAATTTCGAGCAACAAAACTTTAAATGTAACTCTCACCAATGGCTGAGGACAGGCGATCGCTCGTTCATTTACAATGGGGTGGAGCTTACAGGTTGCCGTATTTTATGATACGCTGTTTTCCATCACTATCCTTAGAGATAATCATTCTCAATGTGAGAATTGCTAATAGTTGTATTGTTTGCAGTAAACAGCGAATAATTAACTATATCCTCCAAGGCGATTTATGGTAAATATACTAAAGTATAATTTCTGACCTTGCTAATTTATATCCAAGGAAATGACAGAAAACGTGATTAATATACTACTAGTGGAGGATGACGAAGTTGATGTAATGAATGTGCAGCGGGCATTCAAAAAAATTAATATCACTAACCCAGTTTACGTGGCGACAAATGGAATAGAAGCGCTCTCGATGCTACGAAGCAGTAAAGGTGAACCACCGCAAGTCCCCGCTGCGCGACGCTTAATTTTATTGGATTTGAATATGCCGAAAATGGGCGGAATTGAATTTTTAGTTGAATTACGCTCTGACCCTCAATTGAAACCTACTCCTGTGGTTGTGATGACAACTTCCAACCAGGATCAAGATAGAGTGGAAGCATACAATTTCAATGTAGCTGGGTATATACTTAAACCTGTAACGTTTACGAATTTTGTCGAATTAATGGCAACACTCAATAAATATTGGACATTATGTGAAATGCCATAAAAAAAATTTACCATCAGGTAGATTTTGGATTTGAGATTGGTTAAAAGTTAACAGTTATCAGTTTCTGCCAATGTAAAAATTTAAAATATAAAAGATAAAATTCCCGTGCTGGATTTGAAAATATAAATGTTATAGATGAACCTTTATTTGAAAGCGATAACTCAAGCCGATGGAAGAAACGCTCTCAATTTTACTAGTAGACGATGACATAGTGGATCGCATGGCAGTGCGTCGCGCTTTGACAAAAGCAGGTGTGCGGATGGAACTGTCGGAAGTAGAAGACTGTGAAAGTGCGATCATTGCCCTAAACGATAATAGCTATGACTGCGTTTTTCTCGACTATCGTCTACCAGACCAAGATGGCTTAACGCTGATCCAAAGAATACGAAGAGCAAAAATCAAAGTTCCCTTAGTAGTTCTTACCGCTCAAGGAGATGAGGAAATCGCTGTGGAACTGATGAAAGCTGGTGCTACAGATTATCTGCCTAAGTGTAGAGTATCCCCAGAAATTTTGGCGCAAGTTCTGCGAAATGCCATCCGGGTTTATCGGGCAGAAATGCAGGTAGCCTTGGCAGACAGACAGATCCGCGAAACTAACGAGGAATTGATTCGGAAAAACTATGAACTAGAAAAACAACGCCAACAAATTCAGTTACAAAACCTGAAGTTATTAGAAGCATCGCGGCTGAAAACTCAGTTTTTAGCCACAATATCTCATGAATTGCGGACACCCCTAAATGCGATCATCGGGTTTTCGCAATTATTGCTGCGTCCCAAAGGTGGGGAAATTACGCTTCAGCAAAAAGATATGGTGCAGCGAATCTTAAATAATGGCAAAAATTTACTGGTGCTGCTGAACGAAGTTCTCGATTTTTCCCATTTAGAAGCAGGAGGGATACAGTTAAAACCAGGAATCTTTGATTTATCAAAGATAGTTAATGCCACAGTTGCAGAAATGCGTTCTCTAGCAGAAGCCAAAAAACTGACGGTGCTGGTTCAAAATCAGTTGCAAAACCCGATGGTGTTTAATGACTCAGTGCGCGTGCGACAGATTATCACGAATTTGCTTTCAAACGCGATTAAATTTACAGAGTCTGGCAATATTTGGATCGATATTAAAGAAATAGGACCAAATCAAGTAGCGATCGCCATTCGCGATACAGGTATTGGTATCGCTGCGGAAGATTTAAATCATATTTTTGAAGCATTCCGGCAAGTCGATCAATCCACCACCCGCAAATATCCTGGCACAGGTCTGGGTTTGGCAATTATAGATTCGCTGGTGCAAATGATGGACGGCAAAATTATTATTGAAAGTAAATTGGGTCATGGTTCAATGTTTCGCATTGAAATACCACGTCAAATATCATTCTTGAACAAAGACGAAAATCCCACAGAACCGAGATTAAATAATCAAAATAACCAAAATTATCAGTATCCTCCGCAAAACGAAACTTCGCTGAGATACCGAAACCAAAAACTCTAAAATTCCTTTAAAAAAGTCGGGAAGTCATGTCTGTTGTTGAAACTTTAAAAATTGACCGTATTCTCGCTGTTGATGATACTCCAGATAATCTCATCCTCGTTCAGACGATTTTAGAAAGTGAAGGATTTGAGATGGATTTAGTCGCAGATGGGGTAACTGCTTTGCAGCAAATTACAGAATCACCACCAGATTTGATTTTGCTCGATGTGATGATGCCGGGAATGGATGGATATGAAGTCACACGGCGCATACGTAGTAACACGGCATTGCCTTATATTCCGATTCTGCTAATTACAGCTTTTACTGAATCTAGCGTTGTTGAAGGTTTGGATGCGGGAGCGGATGATTTTATTAGAAAACCATTTGATACAGATGAGCTACTGGCAAGAGTGCGATCGCTTCTACGTCTAAAACACAGTCTTGACGAACAACAAAAAATGGCACGTCAGCGAGAAGATTTTGTTTCGCGGATGACGCATGATTTGCGAACTCCGTTAGTAGCATCGGATCGAATGTTGAATTTATTTCAGCAAGAGATTTTCTGCAAGATTTCCCCAGAAATGAAACAAGCGATCGCTGTGATGATTCGCAGCAACCATAACTTGACGCAGATGGTGAACAATCTGCTAGAAGTTTATCGAATTGAGGCTGGTAAAAAGACCTTGAATTCCGAAATTTGCAATTTACCAGAAATGCTAACTGAAGTAGTTGAAGAATTAAATCCTATTGCTAACGATAAAGGCTTAACTTTAAAAATAGATACTAGCGGTTTGGAAAAAGCCAGTGAAAATGCTGGTATAGTTACAGGCGATCGCTTAGAATTGCGGCGCGTTTTTAGCAACTTAATCGGTAACGCCATCAAGTTTACAGATTCAGGAGGGATAGAAACTCGTATTTTTGAAGCCGCAGAGAATAACGGGAAAAATTTGGTAACAATTGAGATAGAAGATACTGGTTATGGGATAGCTGCCGAAGACCAAGCAACAATTTTCGAGCGCTTTCGACAAGGTAGAAATAAACGCGCCGGTAGCGGTTTGGGACTGCATTTATCCCGTCTGATTGTCGAAGCACATGGAGGAACGATTGAGCTTTTCTCTGAAGTAGGTAAGGGAAGTGTATTTACTGTGCGCTTACCAAAGCAAAGTCAATTGAGCAATTAGTCATTAGCTATATCTAAAATTACCAATCGAATAAACCAGGAGACGGATAAAAAACGAGTGAGAAATACTACATTTGGACGCTGACTTTTGGCAGTGGCTATTACTATAATAACCACAGTTGCAACTAAAGTACTCAATTTAATTACATCGTAAGAGCGCACTACTGCTGATAACTCAGAAAGTAATCAATAATAAATAAAAGTAGATCGCAATACTTTTTGGCTTAACGGTAGTTGTCTAAATCTTTACCGAAAACAACACATGACGACAACATCAACTCCAACCCGTGGACAAATTCAAAGAACACTCGCGCAGCGTATCCAAGCTTTGTACCGCGAGCAACTAGGACATCAGCCGAGTAAAGTTACCTGTCAGTTATCCGATAGCAGTCTTACCATCATACTGGAAAATTCTATCACTCAACCAGAGCAGTTACTAGCACAAACCGGTCGAATTGAACTTGCAGAACAAGTACGAGCTGATTTAGATGAAGCAATTCAACCTCAACTCAAAACACTAATTGAAGATATATTAAATGTCCAGGTAGTTGAACTACTTAGCGATGCCACACTAGAGACAGGACGCACAGGAATTATAGCTTTACTGACCGATACCCCAAATATTCGCAATTCCCCTTTAACTTCCAAGACTAAAAAAAAGACAACAGATAAAAGCGATAGTGAGACATCTGCTGAATAAACTATTGCTGTAGGTCAAAACAAAATTCCGGATTTAGCTTTTTACCCAAGACTTTGCAAATCAGCGCTTCTAGGTCTTCAATCATGTAAGGCTTGCTGATATAATCATCAAAGCCTGCCATGAGGATGCGTTCTCGTTCCTCCGGGCTTGCTAAAGCTGTAACTGCTATCACCGGAATTTCACAAGTTAGCGGTTCTTTTTTTAGATAACGTACTACATCAATACCACTCAAACCAGGTAACAAAATATCCATCAGTATCAAGTCTGGCTGATACTCTTTCGCTACAAGTAGCGTTGAATAACTGTCTGTTTGACAAATGAGTTTACAACCAAGTGACTCCAGGGTATAGGTAATCAGCATTAAATTATCATCGTTGTCTTCCACCGCCAAAACCAAAGGCTGCGGATACTTGGGCTTCTTTTCTTCACTAATCAAAGAACGTGCCAAATCCATATCTTCTCCAGAAGATGATATTGAACATCGTAGTTATAACAGACAACAGCGGAGGCATCAAGAGAGCGATCCTAGAGCGCTCATTCAAGACTGGCTCTTGTTTCGACCTTCAAAGTTGATAATCTTTGCTCACTCAACACATGCACGAGGAAAGAATATATCTAACTGACAAAGCGATCGGACACTTCTTGATTATATGAGATAAATGTAAAGAATGATAGCACTCAGGTGAGAAAACGTTAATAAATTTAATTATAATTTTACATTATACCACTTTATTACATTTTTATCAAAGAAAATTAACCTACTTTGTAGTCAGCACTTCAGTCCTTATAGCGGTTATTGGTTGAGTCCAATACACTCGTAGGGGCACGGCAATGCCGTGCCCCTACACGCGACGATAGAACAATGCAATTGCATCCAACTAAGAACGGCTATATTTCTTCTTTGCTGCAATACCAGAAGAGTAAAAATTACCATCCACCCCCTTGACATCTTTGTATTACACTTGTAGTATAAAGATAGCGATAAACAAAAGCATCATATATTTCTAAGTTAGACAAAAGCCACATGACTGGTTAGCGATCGCAGATATAAGGAAATTTCCGAAAAACTGGGTAAAGAAAACCTTTATCCTTGTGCTTGGTGGATGTTCCTTTCTAAAAATGCTGTCGTAATAGTGGCAGATATGATATACGCAAATACTATTTTTATAAATTATGACTTATTTTACTTGCGTCTTTAAATAGGAGGCAAAATCATGGAAATATCTGCAAAACTTGTCAAAGAACTGCGGGAAAAAACTGGCGCGGGGATGATGAGTTGTAAAAAAGCGCTCATAGAATGTAATGGTGATATGAATCAAGCGATCGCCTGGTTGCGGCAAAAAAGTATGGTATCTACTATCACAAATCGCATTGCAGCAGAAGGACTGATTGAAAGCTACATTCACACTGGTGGTAAAGTCGGTGTGTTGGTAGAAGTCAATTGCGAAACTGATTTTGTTAGTCGCAGTCCGGAATTTCAAATCTTGGCAAAAAACATCGCCATGCAAATTGCGGCTTGTCCAAATATTGAGTACGTGAACATAACAGATATTCCCGTTGAAGTTGTCGATAAAGAAAAAAAAATCGAAATGGGACGGGATGACTTGGCTAATAAACCAGAAAATATCAAAGCCAAAATTATTCAAGGACGGATTGAAAAACGTCTAAAAGAAATGTCTTTGATGAATCAGCCTTACATTCGTGACCAAAGTATCACGGTAGAAGAACTGGTGAAACAATCTATATCTAAGTTTGGTGAAAATATCCAAGTTTCTCGTTTTGTTCGCTTTCTACTAGGCGAAAAAATCGAAAAGTAGTACCGCATTTAGTAGGGTGGGATTTTCTCACTCTGCTTTCAACCATGAGGTGAACCATGAGCATATTTAAAGTTGAAGTAGTCAAAATAAGCAGCGTTAATCCTCACCCCAATGCTGATAGGCTAGATATTGCTATGGTTGAAGGAATGGCGTATCAGGTTATCACCGCCAAAGGTAACTTCAAGATTGGAGATTTAGCATTTTACTTTCCGATTGATAGCGTAATTCCATCTTCGTTTATCGATGAATTTGGCATTGGCAACTACTACTCTAAAAAACTGCGTGCGGCTAAATTGCGAGGAATTTTTTCTGAAGGTTTGCTGATTCCAGTAGGTGATAATTTTACAGTCAACGTTGGAGATGATTATACCGAGTATTTTGGTGTAACTAAATACGAATACCCAATTCCTCGCGGAATGAGTGGAGAAATGGAAAGCCCGATTGGACACTATAAATTCCCCAGTCCAGAGAATTTAAAGCGTTACAAAGATGTGTTAATTGAAGGTGAAGAAGTAGTAGTCACAGAGAAGCTGCACGGAACTAACTTCACCGTCTTAGTTGATGTTGATGGCATAATAAAAGTTGGCAGTCACAATTACTTTTGGAAAAATAGCGAAGCGAATAAAACTCTAGTTTACATCAGAGCATACAACGAAAATGAAGCTTTGCATAAGGTTCCACCAAATACTCAGGTTTTTGGGGAAATCTACGGCGTACAAGATATTAAATACGGCTTGAACAATGGCAAAATGAAAATTGCTTTATTTGCTGTACGTCGCGATGGAAAATTCCTAAATTACAGTGATTTTGTGGATTTTTGTGAAGAATTTAATTTACCGCGAGTGCCTTTACTTTATATTGGTGCTTACAGTTGGCAGGCGGTGTCTCAGTTCAATAATGCTGATAGTGTCACAAGTCAAAATTGCATGATGGAAGGTGTTGTTGTGCAACCAATAGTTGAGAGAACGCATCCAGAAATCGGTAGAGTAGTGCTGAAATTAATAAGCGATCGCTATCTACTTCGTCAAGATGGAACTGAACTACATTAATAATAAATATAGCAGTCCTATTTGATTTGCGAAAAAGACTTGAATTAACGAACCGCAGAGAACGCAGCGAAAAGTCTGAGCGGAGGAAACCTCCGTTCGCGAAGCGTTGCCGCAGGCATCAGACCTTTTCAAGAGAGAGGACACAGAGGAAAGAAAAGAGAGAAATTTTTACGCTCTTATTTGAGATTCCTATACCAGGTTAATATCGCTTGAAGAATCACTATAATTAGAAAGTGATAAACTATAACTTGGCGATATACCTGTGCTGTTGTAATTACAAATCAAGAAAAATCACTTAAAATTGAACTGCTTGCGTGCCATAATAGTCGCGCATCTTACATAGAGAAGCGAGTCAGCACCCAAAACCTGCAAGGTAAGCTTAGAAGTAGGGTGCCGTACTGTCCTCCTAACGCACCCTACCTGAATTTTATGTTTAATTAGGTTGAACTGCTTATCCTTGTTCATCATTTGTGTACAAACTCCCCAGCGGAGTTTTTTCTTCTGTGATAGACAATCAAAGTGGCAACTTGCACTTATTGTAGTTTATAGTACAAGAAAACTTTTTTCCCGTCTCCTGCATTACAACAGAACTACTCAACCACTGCCGCACAACTGAAAATATGGATTTTGATTATTTTAGACACAATGAAGGCACTCCAACGAATAACAATCGTCAAAGCTTACTTGCTAGCGGTTGGCGTCCGTTTAATCGAGAGTTTGATTGGGGCTTTTTGTGGCATTTGTTGTATACCGACGCAGGGGAATTAACTCAAAAAAGTTTGAATTTAGCAAGTAATATTGCTGATAATTTGGGACGGACTAATTATGCTTGGTGGGCTAATATATTAAATGTTGTTTCTGATAATACGCGCTACGAAATAGAAAAACTTTGGAATTACATCACACCTGAACCTAGCTCACCAGATCATCGTTATAAAGATGTTTTAAGTACAGAAACGCCCATTGTTCAATTTGTCAGCCGCAACAGTATCCCGATTGATTACGTTCTAAATAGACTTCAAGAAATTACTGTATTAAGAGTTTTAGAATTATTAGGTCGTCCGGATATTATTACTCAATATTATTTAGAACGAGATTTTTATTTTCCGGTGGAACGATTTTCTAATTGGGAACGCTTAGATGTGATAAATACAGTTTATGCTTACTGGTCTAAGTATGACGTTTGGCTGCAAATTGACCCTTACGATCGCGGAAGACGACAGTATACTTTAATGGCAAAAAAATTAACGCCATTAATTAATAAAGCAACTTTCGACTTAGCAATGATGCTGAGTGGATATCAAAGTCGTGTGGGTAAGGTTCACAGTCAATTTCCGATCCGCACTTTTCCACAAGATATCC
The DNA here is from genome assembly GCF_050875635.1 of Tolypothrix sp. VBCCA 56010. Lineage (NCBI taxonomy): Bacteria > Bacillati > Cyanobacteriota > Cyanophyceae > Nostocales > Tolypothrichaceae > Tolypothrix > Tolypothrix sp. VBCCA 56010. The sequence continues at coordinate 82,206 of NZ_JBPAOH010000012.1, read as the reverse complement.
AAAGTTTTACAGATTCAGTACAGCAAGCGGTTCTCAATCAAAAGCAGCTAGCAGTTTTAGTACACGGTGAACCGGGTACAGGTAAAACTGTATGGACGCAAGCTGTAGCTAAAGAAATTCTTGTGCCTTTAGGATATGTGATTTTTATTTTAGATCACGATGCGATCGCTAACTTTGTCCCACCCACATACTTAGAAAGAATTTGTATTATTATCAACGAAGCTGATAATTTAGCACAAGACCGTGCCAGTGAAGTAGCGCAATACAATAATAAAACGGAACATATTCTTAGCTTGCTGGATGGCACTTTATACCAAAGTGTAATTGATGAATCTGGTATTCAGATGCAACAGCGTTTGGTCATCTTGATGACTTGCAACACAACTGAAAGATTAGACCCCGCAATGTTACGTAAAGGAAGGATAGATTTGATGTATAAGTTTGAGCAAAAATTTGTTTAAGCCTAATTTACTGACACTTAAATAATATTAATTCTCAGGAATTCGTCCTAGATGTCTTGTAGATAATCTCCAAGATTAGGGAGCATCCCAATTTTGTCGCCGACACCCTAGAAGGGTGCGGCTATACGTACAAAGCCTGCCTTCACAGGCTGTAAGATTTTAGCCTGCGAAGGCAGGCTTTGTTTGTGTAGCTCCAGGCTTCCAGCCTGCGGGCGACCGGGTACTGATTATCATCCCACAACCAGGGACTAAATAAACGTGAAAATCCAACAATTGATTACAGAAGCACTTAGCCTTCCTAATAATGCGATCGCTTATCATGTCAGTCAACAATTAGCCGCGCTTTATCCCGAAAAAGCACTGGTAGAAGGTAGCGATTCTACATTTAATTTAGAGAAGTACGCAGAAGCAAACTTTTGCTTTCTTCACCAGCAAACATCCATCCACAACCAGATTCTCACAAGCTGGGATGGAATGGAAAAGAAAATTGACAATTATACCGAAAATGCTAACTTCGAGGTGATATGGCAAGGGCATAAAATCGACGTACTTTTAATCAGTTGGCATGAAGGTTATTGTAAAATTCGCTATTACTGGATTTTAGCTGATAGCAAAGAGATTGCCGAAAGCTTTTTTACTGCTGTTTGTGATTGGAACTCAGAAATTCGCGACGAAGTTTTAGTATTTGAAGATGGTTACTGGGCAAAAAATCCGGAACTATTTCAAGCAATTAAAAATGCAACTTTTGAGAATCTGATTTTGCATGGTACTCTCAAACAAGACATTCAAGACGACTTGACAAACTTCTTTGCATGTCGCGAAACTTACGCAGCTTATAATGTTCCTTGGAAGCGAGGAATTTTGTTTATCGGTTCCCCAGGAAATGGCAAGACGCACACAGTAAAAGCATTAATTAATAAAATGCAGCAGCCTTGCTTGTACATTAAAAGCTTTAAGTCAGAGTATGATACTGATAGCGAAAACATCCGTAAAGTCTTCAAACAAGCACGACAATCTGCTCCCTGTATTTTGGTTTTAGAAGATATTGATTCTTTATTAACTGATGAAAATCGCTCTTTCTTTTTGAATGAACTTGACGGTTTCGCGTATAATGAGGGAATTGTCACGCTGGCGACAACCAATCATCCAGAAAAATTAGATTCAGCAATTCGCGATCGCCCCAGTCGTTTTGACCGCAAGTATCATTTTGAACTGCCAGATATCACTGTACGACAAGCTTACATAGAATTTTGGAACAATCGCCTGCAAACTGCAATGCGTCTATCTGAAGATGTTTTAAATCAGATAGTTGCAATGACAGATGGCTTTTCTTTCGCGTACTTGAAAGAACTATTTCTCTCTTCTATGATTCGCTGGATGGGAACTATGGAAGCTGGAGCGATGGAGAAAATTATCATTTCTCAAGTTGCTATTTTGCGAGAACAAATGAGTAGTGGAAATAAAGGAGGGGCGGGGTAACCCCGCCCGTACAAAAGAAAAGGTAAAATGAAAGTCTATCGATATCAGGATGCAAATCAATTTTATGACCGGGTAAAAGATTACTTGCTCAGAGATGAAGCACTTCATAACCGGCTGCTTGTACTTTGCCACAGCTTGATTCACAATCCCGAAGCCTTCGAGGAAAAGCCACTTTTAGCAACCGTGGAAGTTGAGGGAGATATCGTTGCAGTAGCAATCAGAACACGACTTCGGAACTTGCTATTGTCCAAGATACAGGATTTTGGGGCAATAGAGGCAATTGCTCAAAATTTACACCTCACAGAAAATTCATTAGCGGAAGTCAATGCTCCCAATGCTGAGGCAAAAGCCTTTGCAGAAACTTGGCGATCGCTTACCAGTCAATCTTACGAAATAAAAATGGCGCTGCGTGCTTTTCAATTGAAACAAGTTGAGAAGATTTCTCAAGCAACCGGTGAATTACGTCAAGCGACTGAGAGCGATACTCTTACAGAGTCACTCCGTGAACGCGAATTGCTGATCGATTGGTTTGAAGCTTTTGTAGTGGAAGCTTTGGGTATTGCTGCGACAAATACAGAACGCGCTGTGGAGCGTCATTTACAGCGAGGTACTGCTTACCTTTGGGAGGATGAAACCCCCGTCTCAATGGCTTGTCATGTTGGGATAACGCCCAACGGTGCGGCAATTAGTGTAGTGTACACACCGCCGGAACACCGTCGCAAGGGTTACGCTAGTTCTTGTGTCGCAGCTTTAAGCCAGATTTTACTATCTCGCGGACACAAATACTGCTTTTTGTTTACCGACTTGGCAAACCCGACTTCTAACCATATTTATCAGGCGATCGGTTATCAATCGGTAGGAGATTTGTATGATTGTTCTTTTCTATAATGCTAAAGCATAATTCTATCACTATAACTGACGTACAAGCAGCTGCAAAACGTCTTGCGGGAATTGCCCATCGTACCCCAGTTCTAACTTCCAGAACTGTTAATCAACGCATCAACAGCCAAGTATTTTTCAAATGCGAAAATTTTCAACGCACTGGATCTTTTAAATTTCGAGGTGCATATAATGCGCTGTCGCAACTATCGGAAACACAAAAACAAAAAGGTGTTTTGACATTTTCATCTGGAAATCACGCTCAAGGAATCGCCTTAGCTGGAGAATTACTCAACATTCCTACCACAATTGTAATGCCTGATGATGCACCCGCCGTCAAACAAACTGCTACACGCGGTTATGGTGCTGAGGTGATTCTATATAATCGACAGCAAACCAACAGAGAAGAATTAGCCCAAACTCTAGTAAAAGAAAGAGGTTTAACACTCATTCCGCCTTACGACCATCCTGATATAATTGCCGGACAAGGTACAACAGCTTTAGAACTAATTGAAGAAGTTGGTGAATTGAACTTGCTATTAGTTTGTTGTGGGGGTGGTGGATTACTTTCCGGTTGTGCGATCGCCACCAAAGCACTTTTACCAAATTGTCAAGTAATTGGTGTAGAACCACAACTTGCCGACGATGCTACACGCTCATTTCATAGCAAAATTTTACATACTGTAAACAATCCTAATACGATTGCTGACGGTGCGCGTACTCCCAGCTTGGGTAAAATAACTTTCCCGCTAGTGCTGCATTATGTTGATAATATGGTGACAGTATCGGAAGAAGCAATTCTTCGCACCATGTTTTTCTTATGGTCACGTTTGAAAATTGTCGTTGAACCCACCGGAGTGTTAGCAGCAGCAGCTTTATTAGAAGGTATAGTAACAGCACCAGAGGTAAAAATTGGTGTCATCATCAGCGGTGGAAATGTCGATTTAGCGCAAATTGGTAAACTGTTTTCAGGAGGATTTTAATTAGGTGGTGGATATTCCCAGACTATATAAATATAAAGAACAACTCTGCGTCCCTTAGCGCTGACTCTGTGTTCCTACCCTGCGGGAACGCCTAACGGCGAATGCGTTGAAAAAAACTTTGACGCATAGCTATACTTAATATAAAGACTTTTTTACATAAAATCATGATTACTTTTGTGAATGTTTTCACCGTTTTACCAGAAAAGCAAGAAGATGCTTTCCTCAATATCCAAAAAGTCTACATGGATGTTGTGAAACATCAGCCAGGATTCGTTTCTGCCAAGTTACTTGTAAGCGATGATAAGACAAGAGTCACTGCGATCGCTAATTGGCAAAGCGAAGCCGATTTGAAAGCCATGAGAGAAACTCCAGGCTTTAAAGATTTGCACAATCCCCAATTTTATCAAGCCATTGTTTCTAACGATGGTCATGTATACAGTACTGTGGTAGACGTTTAGGCGCAGTTCTCACCTTAATATGGACAATTCTCGTCTGGTAAAAATCAGCAAATATCTCAGCAAACATCTACGACATCAACCAGAAAGAATTGGCATTACCCTTTCTCCTGGTGGTTGGGTTGCTGTCAATAAACTATTAGCAGCTTGCAAAAAATATCAGTTTCCTATCAGCCGCGACGAGTTGGATTTAGTCGTAGAATATAACGACAAACAACGCTTTTCCTTTGACTCTACAGGCACTCTCATTCGAGCTAACCAAGGACACAGTGTAGAAGTCGATTTGCAGCTAGAAGCTGTTGTTCCTCCTGATGTACTTTATCACGGTACGGGACACAAAGCCGTTGAATCAATTCTCCAAACCGGACTTTGTAAAATGTCGCGCCATCATGTCCATCTTTCAGCAGATATTGTTACCGCGACAGCTGTTGGTGCAAGGCACGGTAAACCGATAGTTTTTGCTGTAAATACTAAGGCAATGTATCAGGCAGGTTACGAATTTTACTGTTCTGATAATAATGTTTGGTTAGTAGATAATGTACCACCATTATATCTACAAAACATCAAAAAAATTGAGTTTTGTTAACATTTATTAGTTATGTGTTACGAGAGAAAAATAAGTTCATAACTAATTGATAAAGTAATAGCAAGATTCTTGATGGACTAGAAAATGAACATTATTGCTTGGATTATTCTCGGTCTTATAGCCGGAGCGATCGCCAATCTCGGATCGAGTACATAAAGCAGCGTTTGCCCAACCGAAAAACCTTAACTTGATAAACACATAACCGCAATTAAGAGCGCTTTCTACGCAGTCCCCAAACCATGACACTACATGTCCCAATTAGAAAGAAACCAGATGATGGTTCGGGAACTCTCGTAACTACCAACGAGAGATTATCTGCATAAGCATCATTTACCCGTCCTCTTACATAATTTCCATTTAGCACCACATTGATTGACTTTGTACCCACAGGTACAACCCCTTTATTAGACTGAAAAAACAAGCCTGTCTTATTATTTCTCTGCTCTGGAGTTGGCGAAATAATACTAGCTTTACCTAAAGACTTATTATCCTGACCGAGGAAACTAATATCTAATTGTGCGCTATCTAAATCTGTTGTATATCCACCCAACCAACCACTCAAGTTAAATGCACCTTTACCCTTATCAATAATAGACGCAATATCAGCTACATTGATTAATTGCGAAGCACTAGAAGAACCTCTATCACCTCCACCATAAAAGAGATTTTTGCCGCGATTTACCGGTCCTGGAGAAGTAGCATCAGGAAGTCCACCAACGCTTACGGGTTGACCAGAAGGGGTGGTAAAATCGAAACCTTTAGCTCCATATTGCAGCACGCTGAAACTACCAGTTGGAGTCCAGCCAGGAATAGCAGGTATACTAGCTCCAACTGCATTACCGATTGGATCTCCTTGTCCTTGTTCCGCATCACCATTAACAATTAAATTTTTGTTGAGTGTACCAGCATAAATTGGACTAGAAAGTAGCAGACTAGATGAAATTCCTGCTATTAAGGTTACACCAATCTTGACTATCAAATTCTCAAAGGTATTTTTAAGTTTTAGCTGATTCATAGATAATTAATTCTCCTTAAATAACATATTCAACAGAACACCAAATCTTTCGCGTAAAAACTTACTCAGATGTTAATGTTAACTTTGACTTGCTGCTTTTTAGAAGCTACTAATTTTTTCTGCAAAGCAAAGGCAACACTCACAGCTAAGATAACCCCACCCACTCCTTGAGATTCAGGAACAGAAGTAGATTTTTCTGCACTCGTAAATCCATACTTTAATAAAACCTTTTGTCCATCAGGTGACAGAATATATTTTGCCAACTTATCACCGTCCGGGCTAGCATTTTTGAGGACTGTCAAACCATACTTAGCTCTGACTGCTAAGTTATCTGGCAATTCCACAATTTGCAAATCTGAGGCAATGTCACGGGCAGCAAGACCACTCGTGTAGTAAGCTAAAAAGACATCTGCCTGTTGGGTTTCTTTAAGGAAGTAAACTAAGCTATTTTTTCCATCAGGAACTATGGGAGCGTTAGGATTACCACCTACCAATTGCAAAGCTTTGTTATTGAGAATGTCATAGTTACCTGGTTTAATATTGTCAGCTTTGCGGAATATCTCTTGAGCATAGTCTCCAGAAGGATCTTTTATCGGTGTTGAAGTTCCCAATTTAATCTGAGGGTTGAGCAAATAATCTAGTAAATTACCTGAAGTTACTGATAACCCTGGTTTAACAATTGCAACCAAACGGTTATCAATAAAGTTGACTACAGGTTCACTCAGACCTTTATCATATAATTGCTGAGGATTACCAATATCTGCGCTAGCAAAAACATCAGCTGACGATCCTTCGCTGAGTTCTTTTTCTATACGTTCGCGAATTAAACCAGAAGGACCAGATACTTGTGTAACAGGAATTCCAGTTGTTTTGGTAAAATCGCTGCTAACCTCTTTAAGAGCATTGCCCAAACTGCCTGCATTGTACAAAACAGCAGCAAAAGCTTGATTGGGAAGCATGACACTACAAACGCAAGTAACCAAGGATACAGCAAAAAGATGCTTGTTCATATTTTTTGGGTAGATGTAAGCTCGTTATTAGTCAGTAAATTTTCTACAAGCCTTTTGAATGCATGAACTATCAACACTACTGAACTATGTTTGTGTATGAACCCTGATACATACGTGCTTTTTCGGATACATACAACTCTACCAACAATATTGGAAAAAATCAATTTATCTTACGTGTTTAATTGGCAACTTTACAAAAACTTCATGATTGCAAAAAATCTTCATTTTCTACCGCTTAAGTTGGTAAAATGATTTAAGTGATACAGTTTAGTCTGCCAACTTCTGCTTTGTGTGGCATAGCCAGAATTATTTTTCTTTTATGCCTTTGCAACTTTCCTTCATCCTCAAACTGCTGTAAAACGCGGGTAACTGTCACACGAGTGGTATTGAGTACATCTGCTATTTCTTGATGGGTGATACCTAGTTCAATTAATTTTCCTTGTTCTAACTCACGACCAAATTTGTTGCTTAACCACAGCAAAAATTGCCACACACGGATAGATACCCGCTTGCAATTGATAATACAAATTAGCTCCTCTACTTGCTGAATGTGAGACAACAAAGCGTCTATATTTTGATGCAAGACCTCAAAGGGAACGATACTTGCTTCTACAGCATTCAAGCATTCTAGATGGTAAGGTTGGACTTTAGATAGCGGATAGCCAACTATATCCCCAACTCCCCAATAACCTAAGGTCGTAGATTTTCCATCTTCGTCCCAGGTTGAGGCACAAACTATTCCCCGTTCTATTCTATAGAACACGCTCGGTTCTAGTGGAATAAGTTCACCACGTTCAAAAAAGTACTGTTTTACAAGTGTAGGGGTTTCAGAAAAAGTAGACAAAAATGGCACAAGCGTTCGTTTACTAGATCCACAAGTCCCCACGACCAAATCGGATGTTCGCGCTTGCGTCTTTGGATGAGAAGGCTGTCCATTTTTGTTCGGCATCGGACTTAGGGTAGATTTTGCCTGGATGGGTATTGCAGTTTCGAGCATTCTTCTTACCAAAATTGTAGGTAATAAAAGATTTAAATGATTAATATTATTTATTCTGTAAATTTCGATACTTATTGCTCTTGACGTTTGGGAAAACGAAGTTCCCCTTGCTCCCCTGCTCCCCTGCTCCCCCTCCTCTTCCCCTACCCTTCCCCGGACATCAGAAGAAGTCGCATCGAGTCTAAATGAACATACCAAGGGAAAGGTTGGTCTTTGAGCGTCGCCCATTTCTCTTTGAATACTTCGGCTTGTAAATCATAATCTTGATTATTTGTAGAAGACGAATGCAGCTTCAAAAACAACGTCATCCGGTGCGGTGTTTCGACAGTTCTTACCAACCAGCAAGGAAATGTATTTTCAGCCTTTGAGTCGTTCTTAAAGGTGATATGATGGGCGCGAATACCTACAAAGGATAACTCGTCTGGAATTGGTTCAATTACTCGTAGCCTACAACCCCAGTCAACAGCCTCAATTAGTTCGGGTGTAAGAGCGCGAGCCTCGGAGAAGTTCTTACATCCGGTGAGTTTAGCAACGCTAACTGTGGCAGGATGCTCAAAAATTTCGTATTTTGAGCCATAATGAACTGCTTGTCCTTTGTCCATCACCAACAAATTTGGACAAATTCGGTAAGCTTCTTCCAAATTGTGAGTCACAAATAAAGTGGTTCCCTGGTAATCTGCTAGGGTAGCAATCATTTGCTGTTCTAGTTGACTCCGCAAGTGAGTATCTAATGCTGAAAACGGTTCGTCTAAAAGTAAAGCTTCTGGTCTAGAAGCTAAAGCTCTAGCTAATGCGACTCGTTGCTGTTGTCCGCCAGAGAGTTGCTGCGGATAGCGATCGCCTAATCCTTGCAATTGTACATCGAAGAGTTGAGCCTCTACTTGCTGCTTCACTGCTGTAGAAGATAACCCCTTCGGCAAACCAAAGGCGATGTTTTGCGCTACCGTCATGTGTGGGAAAAGAGCGTAATTTTGCACTAAAAAACCAATACGGCGATCGCGTGCAGGTAAATTAATTTTTCGTTCCGCATCAAATAATACCCTTCCATTTAAAACAATCCGCCCCCAACTCGGTGTTTCTACCCCCGCCAGACAGCGTAAAATCATACTCTTACCAGCCCCAGAACCCCCCAACAATCCCAAAGGTTCCTTGTCAGCACTGAATGATACCTTCAACTCAAAACCAGCAAGCTTTTTCTCGATATCAACAAAAAGTCCAGAATCTGTGGAGTGGGGAGTGGGGGAGTGGAGGAGTGGAGGAGTGGGAGAGTGGGGGAAGCGTGCTGTGGGGGAAGAATTACCCCCTTGTCTTCCTTGTCCCCCTGTCCCCCTGTCTTTGAGTCCCCCCCTCTCCCTCTCCCCCCCTCTCCCCCTCTTCCCCCTTGCTTCCTGCCAAATATTCACCGCAATAATCCCAGATAGGGAAGTAGCCATAATTATCAGTGACCAAAGCCAAGCTTCGTTATTATCTCCCGCTTCCACAGCAAAATAAATTGCTAATGGCATAGTCTGCGTTTGTCCGGGAATATTGCCAGCTAACATCAAAGTAGCTCCGAATTCGCCTAAAGCACGGGCAAAAGCCAGCGTTGTCCCGGCTAAAACTCCCGGAAGTGATAAAGGTAACATGATGCGCCAAAACATCGTCCATTGGGAAGCACCAAGGGTTTTGGCTACTAAAAGGAGGTTTTGGTCGATTTGTTCAAAAGCTCCTAGTGCTGTTCTATACATTAAGGGGAAAGAAACAACTGTGGCAGCGATCGCCGCACCATACCAATTAAAGACGATGCTAAAGTTAAACTTATCCAAAAATTGCCCAGCCGGACCATATTTGCCAAAAAACATCAGCAATAAAAAGCCAACGACTGTCGGAGGCAAAATCAGCGGAGAGACGAAGATTCCCTCAATCAGCGATTTGCCTTTACCTCGGTATCCCAACATCCAATAGGCAGCGGCAATACCGACAAAAAAGGTAATAATTGTGGCAAGTAAAGAGGTTTTCAGGGATATCCACAAAGGCGTTAAATCGAGGGGCATAATTCACTTTATGAGTTTAATTACATTTAGTTTTATGAACCTGTAGCCAACGTAAATCCTTGATTTTCAAATGTAGTTTTGGCTTGATTGTTAGAGAGAAATTGCACAAAATCCTTGGCAGCATCAGCATTTTTGCTGCTTTTCAGAACTGCAACTGGATAAACAACGCTTTTATGGGTATTTTCAGGTGCTGTCTTGACAATTTTTACTTTGGGAGAACTTTTAGCGTCTGAGAGGTAAACGATACCAGCATCAGCGTTACCTGACTCAACATAATTGAGTGCTTGACGAACATCCTTCGCGTATACAGCTTTCGGTTTAACTGCATCTAAAATTTTCAGTGCAGTTAGAATTTGTTGGGCATATTCTCCAGCGGGAACACTTTTAGGTTCACCCAAAGCAATTTTTTTCACACTCGGTTTTGTCAAGTCCTTGAAGTCAGTTACTTGTGTAGATTTTTGCGGAACAACCAACACCACCTGATTTTTCAACAAATCTTTGCGGGTTCCCTCTAACAAAAGACCTTTTTTATCTAAAGCGTCCATTTGTTTGGTTGCAGCAGAAATGAATACATCAACCCCTGCACCCTGTTCAATTTGTTGTTGCAGCGCACCAGAAGAACCAAAATTATATGTCAGCTTTACATTTGGCTTTTCCTTGGTATAGCTTTGCTGAATTTGCTGCATCGCATCTTTTAAGCTAGCGGCTGCTGATATAGTTAAAGTTGCCGACTCAGGAGCTGCACTTGTAGTCGCTCTTGGGTTAAGCGTCGTTGTAGAATTACAACCGACGACCAGTAGCAACGATAGAAACATCCAACTGATAAAAGAAAAAATTCGTATCTTGCTCATTACCAGCTTCTAAAAATCTTGTTATTTTATCAAAACTACCAACTAGTTTACCTACTAATTTGGCAAAAAATTGCAATGAGAGAAAATATCTAGAAATTAGGATGTCTTTTAACTCAAGGTGAATTCGACGAACCTCTCCCCGCTTTTTGCAAAGCAAAAAGCACCCCTCTCCGTGTAGGAGAGGGGGAAATAAAGCGCCTAGTTTGAACGAAAAATAGGGTTTCAAAGCCTCTCCCCGCTTGCCTAACGGCAGGCTGACGCCAACGGGGAGAGGTTTGGAGAGGGGTCATATTTTATTCGTCGAACTCACGTTAACTTAGGACTTACACAAAATGCGGTTGGACACTCTATTCGCTTGTAGCGGTAATTCATGAATTACCGCTACAAGCGATATGTTTTGCGTAAGTTCTATAACTGTTGAGAATGTGTCTTAAGAATGCAACGTGCGTATTATTGCATTAAGGCAAAAGAAAGCCGTATTTGGTGAGTATACCCTTAGCTTGCTCACCAGACAAGAACTGGACAAAATCCTTAGCAGCAGCAACGTTTTTACTGCTTTTCAGCACAGCCATCGGGTAGGTAATTGGCGAGTGATATTTTTCATCAGCAGCAACAACGGTTTTTACCTTGTCGGAGATTTTGGCATCAGTTCTATAAACCAGACCGGCATCAGCATTGCCACTTTCCACTGCAGCTAGAACTTGACGCACGTTGTTAGCATAGACGAATTTGCTTTTTACTTTCTCAAAAATGCCTAATTTCTTCAAGACTTCCTCACCGTATTGTCCTGCGGGTACGCTTCTCGGTTCGCCGATCGCTATTTTTTTGATATTATTTCCAGTCAGGTTATAAAAACTGCTAACACCAGCAACATTCTTTGGCACAACCAAAACTAAACGGTTCTTTGCCAAGATAGCACGAGTTCCCGGAACCAACTGTCCTGCTTGTTCTAATGCATCCACCTGCTTTTTCCCGGCAGAAATAAAGATATCAGCCGGCGCACCTTGCTGAATTTGTTGTAATAAAGCACCAGAAGCGCCAAAATTATAGTTGATGTTGGTTCCTGGTTTACTTTGTTGGTAAGCAGTCTTAATTTCTTCCATCGCATCTTTTAAGCTAGCGGCAGCAGAAACAAGTAAGTTACCGTTAGACTGTGCTACCACTGTAGACTCACTTAGCAGCGGCAAGCCAATTGTTAGCAGCAGGCTGACAACTGCTACACCAATCAAGGTAAAAAATCGTCTTCTGTTCATCGTCAATCTGCTCATGAGATTTTTTCATAAAATTACTGCTTGGTAGTAATAATACCAACATCAGCAGATTTTACCGAATAAATTGGTAAAATTAGGCGAAGAAAAGAACAAGGAACGGTGACATTGGGAAATATTTAACGAAGACTCTGCAATGGTGCGTTTAAAAACGCGCTCGTATTAATGCTTTCTTTACAAGAGTTTTCAAGGACGAATAGGATACATTTCTAACCTGCTTTCCAGGTGGCAAGCTTTCGCCATTTCGTAGTAGTTCCGGGCTATTTTCTCACTTGTATCAATAAGCCTGACTCGTTACTGGAGAAGGTTTCTTATTGATTGTTATATCCAATTTTTGAACACAAATAAGCGACTTGCTCCCGATAAGCAAGCCGCTTATTTTTCTAGACACTTAATCTTTTAATCTACAGCAAGTAACACATCAGATGATTTAATTACCGCGTATGCCATCTTTCCCTCAGAAATTTTCAGTTCTTCCGCTGAGATTTTTGTGATTATTGCAGTCACTTGTACTCCAGGCGCAATTTCTAAGGTTATTTCTGTATTCACTGCTCCAGGCACAACTGTTTTAACTGTACCTTTGATAGCATTACGAGCGCTAACTTTCATACCCTGATTTTCTTTTATTGATTTCAGCATCGTTAAATCTAGCACGGTTAAAATTAATTGTCTTCCGTAATATTACGGAAATTACATTTCCCCTGACAAGAAAATAATAATTTTTTAATTCTTTTGATACCAAATAAACTGTTTTTAGATACTTTGCTCTGTTTTGATATGCCACGCTTTATTCACTATATTTATAGTCCGACTTCGACCTCACTCGCAGTATGACCATTTAAAAAGCCTTTGAGTATTAATTACCAGCAGATAATATAATTTGTCATGGCGCAAAAATTTTAGTCAGGGCGCAAGCAAATTGGCAAGATGTATGATATTCTTTTTATATAGGGAATCGAAAGGGCGAAAGCAGTCGTAATCTTGAGGGAAAGTAAAATATACTATCCTCGAATATTGCTATGTCTTATATTAGGTAAATCCGCGATCGGCTTTTTGTAACGCAAGAGATAGAGAAGCCAATGAAGCAGGATAATGAACTCCGTAACAACTTGAAGTCAATGAGAACTCGCTTAGGTATGAGTCAGCAAGAGTTGGCTAACCTAGCTAAAGTTACCCGTCAGACAATTAGTGGTGTAGAGTCAGGACAGTATGCTCCCTCAGTTGCGATCGCACTTCGTTTAGCCAAAGTGCTTGGCTGTCAAGTCGCGGATCTATTCTGGTTCGAGGAGGATCTACTTGAAATTGAAGCAGTTCTTGCCAAATCTATCTCTTGCAGTCAACAACAGCCAGTTAGTTTAGCGCGGATTGGGGGGCAATGGATAGCATATCCTCTCGTTGGCAAAGATGCTTTTCGCTTGGAGATGATTCCAGCGGACGGTAAGATTAATAGCCTCTCAGGTGCAAAGACAGTTCGGGTCAAGCTTCTTGATGATATAGACAAACTCCACAATACGGTTGTGATTGCCGGCTGTGCGCCTGTACTCTCATTATGGGCGCAAGCTACAGAACGCTGGTATCCTCAACTGCGAGTTCAGCATAACTTTGCCAACAGCATGACTGCATTGCGTAGTTTATGTAGAGGTGAGGCTCACATTGCCGGAATGCATCTATACGATCCCGTAACTGGAGAGCATAATACTCCTTTTGTTCGGGAAGTACTAGCCGAAAGAGCAGCTGTTTTAATTACTCTTGGTGTTTGGGAAGAAGGACTCTTAGTTGAGTCTGGTAATCCGATGGGAATTAAAACAGTAACCGACTTAGTAGACACCAAAGCAATGATTGTCAACCGCGAGCTCGGTGCTGGTACTCGTTTGCTTTTGGAACATAAACTGCAAGAAGAAGAACTGCCATTCCACGCTGTTAAAGGATTTGACCATATCGTTAAAAGCCATCAAGAAGTTGCCGAAGCCGTAGTATCAGGTATTGCCAACGCAGGCATCAGTACGGCATCTATAGCTGCTTCCTTTGGATTGGGATTTGTACCTCTGCATTCCTCAAGATACGACTTAGTAATTCTCAAAGAATATTTAGAAGAAGCACCAGTAAAGCAGTTACTCGGTACTTTAGGAAATCGCTTGATCCACTCTCAATTAGAAGTTCTCGGTGGTTATGACACGAGTAAAACTGGAGATGTTGTAGCGACGATATAAGAGTTAGTGGTTAGTGGTTAGTGGTTAGTGGTTAGTAGTTAGTGGTTAGTGGTTAATTGTCAACCAGCAACTATCAACTCTTAACTACCAACCATCAACTATCAACTCTCAACTATCAACTCTCAACTATCAACTATCAATCAAAAATTTACTTCTTCGCTTTGAATATGTATTGGCTTTCGACAGTTTTTGCTGTAGAGCGATCGCCTCCCTTGAGTGCGATGTTCTACAAGCGATAGCTTTTGACTATCGCACAAATGCAAAAAGACCCACCAAACAAACAAATTGCAGGAATAACTCATCATGTCGGACGAAAAAATTAGACAGATTGCTTTCTACGGTAAAGGTGGTATTGGTAAATCTACCACTTCCCAAAATACTCTTGCAGCTATGGCAGAAGTGGGTCAACGCATTCTAATTGTAGGTTGTGACCCGAAAGCTGACTCTACACGCTTGATTCTCCACTGTAAAGCTCAAACTACCGTGTTACACCTCGCTGCTGAACGTGGTGCAGTGGAAGACCTAGAACTCGAAGAAGTGGTAATCGACGGCTTCCGGGGTATCAGATGCGTAGAATCTGGTGGTCCTGAACCTGGTGTAGGTTGTGCCGGTCGCGGTATCATCACCGCGATCAACTTCTTAGAAGAAAACGGTGCCTACCAAAACGTAGATTTCGTATCCTACGACGTGTTGGGTGACGTTGTTTGCGGTGGTTTCGCCATGCCTATTCGTGAAGGTAAAGCCCAAGAAATCTACATCGTTACCTCTGGTGAAATGATGGCAATGTTTGCGGCTAACAACATTGCTCGTGGCGTTCTTAAGTATGCTCACACAGGTGGCGTGCGCTTAGGTGGTTTGATTTGTAACAGCCGCAAAACTGACCGGGAAGACGAACTGATTACCACCCTGGCAGATAGATTAAGCACTCAAATGATTCACTTCGTCCCCCGTGACAACATCGTGCAACACGCCGAATTACGTCGGATGACAGTGAACGAGTACGCACCTGACAGCAACCAAGCTCATGAATACCGCACATTAGCCGACAAGATTATCAACAATAAATTCCTCGCCGTTCCCACACCTATCGAAATGGACGAGCTAGAAGAGTTGTTGATTGAATTCGGTATTCTTGAAAGCGAAGAAAATGCAGCGAAAATGATTGCCGCAGATAATGCAGCGAAAGAAGCCGAGAAAAAACAAGAAGATGCTGAAGGTGAAGCACTAGAAGCAATCAAGAAAGGCAATGTAGAAATAGTTGCACAGTAGCTAAAACAACTAAAGCTTTTGCTTCTATTTAAGAAGTAATAGAAGTTGCTTCAGACGGTAAGCAACCAGGTGGGCTAAAAAAAAGCCCACCTTTCCCGAATCGTAGAAACGACCTGGAGGTGTAAGAATGAAGTATGCATAGATATTCCCGCGCGATTCATTAATCTGTCAATGTTTTCGCGGCAAAACTAATAGTTTAGTTTTTTGTGTTCTCCTTTTGGTTGATTGTTTGGGAATGGGAGGTAGAATTTCTCATTCCCTTTTATTACATACGTTGCATTAGATAGATAACCCACACATAAAAATCTCTCTTTTCAACCGTCCCTAATCCCTAGTCCCTAATCCCCAGTTCCTATGAAACCCACCTCAGGACAAATCAACGACTCCCTCGCACCCGGATGCAAAGATAATTCGCCAAAGAAAAAATCTACACTACCCCAACCTGGAACCGCTCAAGGTGGTTGTGCGTTTGATAGTGCTATGATTACTCTCCTACCAATAGCTGATGCTGCTCATGTAGTCCACGGACCGAGTGGCTGCGCTGCAAGTATGTGGGGAAGTTATGGCAGTCTTACAAGTGGTTCAACATTGTACAAGATCCGCTTTACGAGTGAAATAGAAGAAAGCGATATCATCTTTGGCGGAGCCAAAAAGCTCTACAAAGGCATTATAGAATTGCAAAGACGCTACAAACCAGCTGCGGTATTTGTCTACTCTACCTGCATCACTGCCATGATTGGTGATGACATCGAAGGTGTCTGCAAAGATGCTACCGAGCAAACAGGAATACCCGCTATCCCCGTACATTGCCCAGGATTTATTGGTAGCGAAAGTATGGGCAACCGCGTTGCTGGTGAAGCTTTACTAGAACACGTTATCGGCACGGCTGAACCTGATTTTACCACGCCTTATGACATCAATTTGATTGGTGAATATAACATCGCGGGTGCAATGTGGAACGTTTTGCCGCTTTTGGAGAAATTAGGTATCCGAGTTTTGGCAAAAATTACCGACGATGCTCGCTACAAAGAAATTTGTTACGCTCATCGTGCCAAGCTCAACGTGGTACTTTCTGCCAAATCATTAACCAGTATGGCAAAAAGGATGCACAAACGCTATGGTATTCCCTACATTGAAGAGTCTATCTATGGTGTAGAGCAAATCAATCAATGTTTGCGGAATATTGCCGCCAAATTGGGTAATGCAGATTTACAAGAACGTACAGAAAAGCTAATTGCTGAAGAAACTGCCGCATTAGATGAGAAACTTGCTGTTTATCGTAGCCAATTACAAGGTAAGCGGGTTGTCCTTTATACGGGAAGTTTTAAGAGTTGGTTGATTATCTTTGCGGCTCAAAAGTTGGGGATGAAAGTTATTGCTACTAGTACTCTCAACAGTACTGAGGAAGAAACAGCTAGAATCAAAAGTTTGCTAGGTGAGGACAGCATCATCCAACAAGATAGTCCCGCAAAAATGCTACAAATAATTAATGAAAATCAAGCTGATATGTTGATTGCTGGCTCGCGCTTTCAAGACACTGCACTAACAGCTAAGATTCCTTTCCTCAACATTAACATCGAACGCAACCATCCCTATGCAGGCTATCTGGGCATATTAGAGGTAGCGAAAGAACTGTATGCAGCTTTTTACAATCCTGTGTGGTCAGAAGTACGTCAGCCCGCTCCTTGGAATGCAGAGGTATAAAAATGGCAATTCTTAGCATTACCAGCACGTCAGTTGCAGTTAATCCCCTCAAGCAAAGCCAAACTTTGGGCGCAGCTCTAGCTTTTTTAGGATTGAAGGGAATAATGCCTTTATTACACGGTTCAATAGGCTGTACTGCCTTAGCTAAAGTTGTATTAGCGCGTCATTTCCGTTGCAGCATTCCCCTTTCTACGACAGCGATGACAGAAGTTGCGACGGTTCTAGGTGGGGAGGAAAATGTTGAAAAAGCAATTCTTACTTTGGTGCAGAAGTGCAAGCCAGAAATTATCGGTTTATGCACGACTGGATTGATGGAAACCAGAGGAGATGATATGGGGCGTTTTGTCAAGGAAATTCGCTACCGTCACCCAGAATTAGATTATCTGCCGATTGTGGTTGTCTCTACACCGGATTTTAAAGGTGCATTGCAGGATGGCTTTGCTGCTGCTGTCGAAAGTATAGTCAAAGAAATTCCCCAAAAAAGTGATGATTTAGATGCTTGTCCCAGACAAATCACGATTTTGGCGAGTTCTGCTTTCAATCCTGGGGATATACAAGAAATCAAAGAGATTGTCACTGACTTTGGACTCGTTCCTATTGTTGTACCTGACCTTTCTGGCTCATTAAATGGTCACATTGAAGATTCCGAACGTGCAATTACGGCAAATGGTACTACTTTAAAACAATTGCGCTCAATTGGCAGTTCTGCGTTTACTTTGGCGCTAGGTGAAAGTATGCGGAATGCAGCGCAAATTTTGGAAAAGAAATTCAGCATACCTTATGAGGTGTTTGGTGAACTGACAGGACTTTCAGCAACAGACAAATTTATCCAAGCATTAACAGATATTAGTGGTAACAGCGTACCAGAAAAATATCGCCACCAACGCTCTTTGTTGCAAAATGCGATGCTGGATAATCACTTTCTGTTTGGCTGCAAGCGAGTTTCTCTAGCGTTGGAACCAGATTTACTTTGGTCAACAGTTCATTTTTTGCAATCGATGGGAGTTCAGATTCACGCAGCGGTGACGACAACACGCTCTCCACTGCTGGAAAAGCTTCCGATTACCAGCGTTACTATCGGCGATTTGGAAGATTTTGAGCTACTAGCACCTGGATCTGACTTGTTAATTGCTAACTCTCATGCAGGAGCGATCGCCCAACGCTTAAATATTCCTCTCTATCGTTTAGGGATTCCCATCTTTGACCGCTTAGATCATAGTCATTTTACCCTAGTTGGCTACCGAGGCACTATGCAGCTTTTATTTGATATTGGCAACCTGTTTTTAGAGCAGTCAGCCTTAAGGAAAGTTAGGAGTTAGGTACAGACGTGAAAGTGTGGAACGTCTGTACGGGAGTTAGGAGTTTTTTCTGATGCTATTTTTACTACTTATAACTTATAATTCAGACCAAATTTATAACAGGAATTGTCATGTTTGTATTCTCATTGATTGCTTTGGTAAGCGCGATAATTTCCATTCATATCAGTACAAGTGTCGTGGAGCAAATAGAGCAGCCAATAGCAGTATTCATTGCTTTGTTCTTCCTAAGTTTAAGTTTGATTTTTGCACCTGTACTAATCAAACTACTGATTGCAATAGGTTTGCTGCTCATACAAAGAAGTTACGTTCAACTTGGTTATTTGTCGCAGAGAAACAGAAATCAAAAGCCAGGAAAAGGAAATGCTGTTTCCTGACTTTTTCATTCTTCAATCTTCCGCAACACTCCCAACCCTCAATCATTTGAGTTTTTACCAACAAATTTGGTAAAAATGCATCAACGGATACAATTTTGTGGAGTAATTTCAGCTTTGATAGTTATGGCAAGCCGTATACGCTTTGGAAATATACCAACCAATGTTAGCAAGCACTCGCGCTTTGCTTGTGCATTGACTGAAAATTACGTCTTTTACTAGATATGAATCCAGCACAGCCAAAAAGAGCAACTGTGACGAGTAGTATATCAAGAAAGCTTCGCCGTCGCTTTGACTTGGGACAATCAGTTGCAGCACCATCTTTGCTCACCTGGTTCGAGGTCATTGGCTACACAGTTCTGTTAGAGTCAGACATTGCCTCTCTTAAGTATCGTATAGGGCGCAGTAGTTATAGTGAAGTGATTTTGCGCGATCGCCTTTATAGTGCTTTGCTCTTGATTAACCCGACTTTACCAAAGAGTGCGATCGCCACCGCTATCAATCAAATTACTTCCACAGATTCCAACCTACTGGAAAACAATCGACGTTTTCATCAATTCTTAACTAATGGTATTGAAGTTGAATATCTCTTGAATGAACAAATAGTTCATGACAAAGTGTGGCTAATTGATTCGGATAATCTACTGAATAATGATTGGCTAGTTATTCATCCTTTTACTGTTGTTGAGGGTAGTCATGCTCATTGTCCTGATGTGGTTGTTTTCATCAATGGCTTACCTTTAGCAGTGATTGTATCGATTCAACCAAGTGATGAACAAGTCACGCTTCAAGCAGGTTATGAACGAATTCAAACCTATATTCAACAGATACCAAAGCTATTTTATTACAATACATTCCTAGTCATTACTTGCGGAAATCGAGCGCGAATCGGTACATTAACATCAAATTGGCAAGAGTTTTTACCTTGGCGCACAATTGATGGTGAGGACTTTCCAGCCAAGGGCGCAACTGAGCTAGAAGTGTTAATTCAAGGTGTTTTTGACAAACGGCGTATAAGAGAGTTAATACAGCATTTCATAGTCTTTGAATCTACAGAAACCGATATGAATAAAAAGTTTCTTTGCCGACCTTTTTGTACAATTACCACAAAGTCCTATAGACGGTATTAGATATTTAGTTTTTCAGATTCCCAACTTATTTAATAAGTTGGGAATCTGACCAAATTTGCAGTATCCAGTCACACATAAATAGAGGTTGAAATGATTACAGAATCAGACCTAGTGCAACAATTCACGATAGTTGTTAATCACTCTTTTCCACAATTGGGTGAATGCTTACGTCATTGTTATATAAAAGTTATTCAATCTTCTTGGAAAAAACATTGCGATCGCTCTCTACCATACATCGGAATTTACTGTCCTGATAGCATGATTGCTATTCTCAAAGAGCAAAAAGATGTACTCAAAGATGTAGCACAACATCTGGGACTAGCTGAAGTTGTTTGCATTAATGCTAGTCGCTTGTTGCGAGATCCCCAATCAAAGTTAAAGGATGCTCATCCCCGCTTGTGGTTAGAACTGCACTGGATGTTGACACAAGAACAGGAACACCTACTATGAAAACTGGAATTTTTTGCAATTACGAAAATCATCATTTCGATGCTCGTCGTGCAATTTTTGAGCAAGTAGCATTAGTCAGACGTGCAGAAAGCTTAGGATTTGAGTCAGCTTGGGTAACAGAGCATCATTTTAACGATTTTAGTGTGAGTCCATCTATTTTGGTATTGATGGCACATTTAGCGGGTGTGACTTCCACAATTCGATTAGGTTCAGCAGCAGTATTGCTAGCATTTCACAACCCGATCGCTATTGCAGAAAGCATTGCCACATTAGATAATCTGTGCAACGGACGACTTTTGTTTGGAATTGCCAAGGGTGGACCATTTCCTGACCAAAATAAGCACTTTAACACTCCTACAAGTGAATCACGTCCGAAAACATTAGAAGCGATGACGTTGATTCATAAATTGCTGTATGACACTAATGTGTCGTTTAGCGGGAAATATTATGAATGCGCGAGCGTAACAGTTTATCCAAAGCCTTTGCAGAAACACATCCCAGTATATTTAGCAACCAGTGATGATGAGGCGATCGCCTTTGCTGCTCTCAATTCTTTTGGCTTGATGGGGGGAGCGCCATTTAGTATGGATACGCTCAAGAACAATGTTGCGAAATATCGTGCGATTAATTCTAATGGCTTTGACAGACTGATGCTAGCACGCTTCTTTTTTGTCGCTCGTACTTACGATGAAGCAGTAAATGAGGCATTACCTTTTTTGCGTAACTTTAGCCAGAGAATGAAAGCATTCAGAACGAGAGTGCAAAGTTGTAACAACAACAGTCAACATCTTCAGCCAATTAATGGTCACAAAACCTGTTTTGATGAAGACTATTTGCTTGAAAACTCAATTATTGGTGATGTTACTACTTGTCGTGACAAAATCAAACGATTTCAAGATGAACTTCATTTAGGTACTCTTGCACTCAACCCATGCTCGTTAAATCTGCAAAAAAACCTAGACAGTTTGACACGTTATAACCAAGAGGTGCAAAATTATGTATGAAAAGATTGAGATTAGTTATTGGTTAGTGGATAGTGGATAGTGGATAGTGGGCATAGGGCATGGGGCATGGGGCATGGTGCATAGGGCATGGGGATTTAAAGAGGGGGAAAGGGAAAAGGGAAAAGGGAAAAAAAAGAATTATTACTAATGCCCATTGCCCATTGCCCATTGCCCAACACCTAACAACTATCAACTATCAACTATCAACTATCAACTAACAACTAACACGCAACAACTATCAACTAACACCTAACAACTAACAATTACTCGTTATGAATATATCTAACCTTCATCCAGATGATTTGCCTACAACTAAGGCTAGCCTACTTACTGAGTTAATGTACAGGCAGCTTGAAGAAGCTACTTGCAGACGCTTTTACGAAGCCTGTACTCCGATTATGCGAATTTTACTATCAAGTTGTCACTGGTATTTTCAGATAAATACTAGCCCTTTGATGTTAATTATGATCTGCTATGACGTTGAAAGTTACTGTCATCTCACAAACGCTATCCCCGAATTTGTCAAAAAGTTGAAGTTGTTTTCTAATAACTCCAAAATTCATCTTTTTTCACCAGATAAGGGGATACCGTGGTCAATGGAAATCCAAGAAATATCAGATGATTAAGGCTAGTTAAATAAGTGAATGCATCTAGAAATTAGATGACTAAAGAGAGTTAAATGTCAAAATTTACCAGCCAGAAGATATACCCCTTGGCTGGTAAATTTTGAGTTTCATTTCTAGGATGATGATTTCTGTAGATTGCAGGACTTAGGCAATAACTCTCTGAAACTCTTATTCCTTGTTTTGTGGGAGACCAAGGCGAACGGAATGTCCCTGGTATAAGATTAGGATGTAATTTTTTCTTTGTTGCCTCTTTTACTTTACGAAACCGTCGGATCGTCACCAGTTTTCATTTGCCGTAAAATCTGCTCAATTTGTCCTGCTTTCTCAGGTCTATTTTGTGCTTTAAAAATATTTAATGCTTTTTCTGCATGTGCGATCGCTTCTTTGTGATTGCCTTGTTCCCAAAGAGCTATAGCCATATTCCTCAACGCATCACCATAATTAGGATTGATAGTTAGTGCTTTCTGATACTCTGCAATTGCTGATGACCATTGCTGTTGACTTGCATAAACTTGACCCATTGCATTGTATGCAAGGGCATATTTAGAATTTTTCTGAGTCGCTTTCTGATATTGTTTGATTGCATCTTCTTTTTTACCCTGACGAAATAGAACATTCCCTAACTGGTAATATCCGAAACTATCTTCAGGAAACTTTTTAATTAACTTACGTAAATTTTCTTCCGCACCAGTCAAATTACCTTGGTTCAATAAAGTGTTTGCTGTTTGCCGAAGTTGCGATCGCTCTTGGTCTTGGTTGCCTGAGAACTGCGCCACTAGTTGTGGTTGTGCATGTTGTTTGGTAATATTTAAATCGCGTACTTCTGCTTTGGCGAATTGTAATGTATTCGTTACAGTCCAGATACTGAGTATCAAGTAACTAGTAGTTTGAAAAAAAGCTGATTTTGAAAGATTTTTGGAATTCATGGGTAATATATTTTCTCTACTGCATGAGATTTTCATCAATCTTTCTCATATTCTAGTATTATTGAACAAATGCCAGTCATAAAGATAGCCGCGTCCTTTCAGCAATAGAACTATAAGTAATGGTAATATTTGCCTATATTTTATAGAACTATTAGCCCTTTAATGCCAAAAGGCAGCTATGCTGGCATTACAGATGAACTTGACTATGAGCAATATTTTTCAGACGATAGGTAGAGGTTTGATGATTGTCAATTCTGTTGCCAAAGCGGGTTTGATAACTCGGAAACTTCAGGAATTACTCCTGTGAAGTTATTGTCAGAGAAATTAGCGGACGCATTGACCGTCACGAAAGGTTAGAAATCCAAGCTAAACTTAAAGATGCCAAGCAACCAGTTTTGATTGTGGGAACATCTGCGGTGGATGTTGGGGTTGACTTTAAAATTCACCTGTTGATTTTTGAGAGTAGTGACTCGGCAACTATGGTGCAACGTTTGGGTCGTTTGGGAAGACATCCTGATTTTTCTGCATACACAGCTTTTATTTTGGTTTCAGGTCATACACCTTGGGTAATGGCAAAACTGCAAGAAAAACTCAGTCTCGGTCAAAGTGTCGAACGAAGCGAGTTGACAGATGTCATCGCTTATGGATTTGACCCACCCAAAGAATTCGATGAATATCGCAAACGTTGGGGTGCATTGCAAGCACAGGGAATGCTGACGCGGATGAGTCAGGAAAACGCTAAGGTAAGTGAAATTGTGCGCGATCGCATGACTGAAGATTTGCAGCGCAATGGTACATGTGTTAAATGCTTTGCTGATATCTTGGAATTTAATTCCTTATTTAAGTAAAGATTTATCTTTATTGGACTTTATAAAGGCGATCGCGTGTTACTTCAAGAAAATCGCAATCGCATCAAAGCTGTCGAACTTGCAGCAGCCGATGTTGGAGATATACCACCAACTTTATCGCGATCGCTGCACGCTTTAGTTTTACAATGGCTGGCGTTGGGAAATCCTGAAGCTGCGTCCATAGTTCATTCCAACCAAAATTCACCCTTAAAATGCCAATTTTGCTTTTTTTTCGGGAGTTGGACGCAAAACCTCAATGGGTATGGGACAAACGCAATGCGATCGCCTAAACAATGCCACCACCTATCGACCATCCTAAAAAATGTCGAGATTGCAGCTTGCAGAAAATTTGCTTGCCAAAAGAAATCAAAAAATTACGCCTTATTGAAACGGAGATACTCGCAGCCATTTAATCAACAATCTTCTCCTTTCAAATAAATGATTCCCGCTTGCGGGATTGAAACTATGGCTCGTGGGCGAAAATGCGGCGTGCGCTATCTTTCAAATAAATGAAACCCGCTTGCGGGATTGAAACACGTAACGGATAGCGTCAGTAGGCAACATGACCTTAACCTTTCAAATAAATGAAACCGGGCAACGAAATTGAAACTTCCCGATAAAGAAATAGAATTCATCAACGATCGCAACTTTCACGCATTGCCAAAGCGATATACTAGACAAGTAAATTAACAAAATTTAACAATGGTAGAACGCCCAATCAAAAAATCGGAACGTCAGCCCGATTCAGGTAATGACAGCAAGTCAGAAAATTCGGATTCTATGCCGACTCCTCAATCCAATCCCAAAAGCTCAAAACAAAGTGATGACCGCTCAAAGGGTAGAGGCAAAAAAGCATCCTTTAAAGATGAATCCAGGCAATCGGTTAATCCAGCCCTAGCGCGGGGTCCAAAACCTGTTAAACCTCAGCCGAAAGTCATCATAGAACCGGAAAGCGAATCACAAACAATGAACGAAGAATCTCAAGATTAAAAAGTAGAATTATCAGGATAATTCAAATAATCACAATTGAACCATTTGAGATTCTTTGACGTTATCCAGATTTGATAGCGAAATCCTTGAGAGTCCGAATACTGCGAAAAGCAGTCGTAATAATTTCACTAAACTCGATGATTCTTGGTTATACGCGCTTGTATATGAAGCGATAATCCCGGTTTTTTCACGGTTTATACGTCCAGTTTTTCCAAATCTGAACGTATAACCTATTTTTAACCTAGGTGCGTTGTCTTGTAACTGCTTACTATCAACAGCGCCTATCTATTCTCTAGTTGCTAAAAGCATCCTTGATTTTATCAACAACGCCTTGAACAGCATTCTTTGAGTTGTCTACTGCTTTCTCAGTCCGAGCTGCATCTTCGTTTGCTCTTTTCTCAATTGTAGCCTTATCACTTTTTGCTTTGCGCTCAACAAAACTACCATTGTCAGTTGCTTCGTCAACTTTAGAAGCATTTTTCCTTGCAGTTTGCTTAACTTTATCTTGTGTATCTCGGATGAAATTTTTGGCTGCTCCAGCACCTTCCTCAACTTTATCTTTAACTTGATCGCCTGCGTCTGCCGAAGCGATTAAGTTTACAGCCGGATTAGCCATTGCTGCGGTGTTTGAGAAAAACGCACCCTGCCAGACGAAGGCGACAGCAAGCACACAAAACAGAGTTGTAGCCAAAAAGCGTCCCACAGTCGAAAGCCCTTTCGTTAAATAATTCCGTTTCATAGAATACAATCTCGATTTTTATTTAGCATTCTATTATTACTTCATTTGGCTCCCAACCCAAATCATTCCCTAGACAGAGGTTCTCCCCTCATAAGTTGTTAAACAAATTCGCTCTTTCAATAGATTAAATAAATGAACATTATGCAATCTACTCATTCAAGCAGCGCAGTTCTTTTATGATTATTTCTTTTACTCAATAATATTCCCCTCATCATCTTGATCCACTTCAACCACACCCACGTTAAATCCTTCCCACTCTAAAGACAGTAAACCCAACTCAATAAAAGAGCGATCGCACTACCGTTACTGCGTAGTATTTACTTGTTGAAGTAGCCTAAAATACTTAACGCACGTAGTTTAACTTTCACAGGATATGTGACAGTTGATAATTCCGAATGTGAGTTCTAAAGGTTCCCGTTTTGAATTGGGTTAATTCTATTTCCATTGTTCAGTCCCCCATTTATGCCTTGTATGATAAAAGTCCCACTAGGGCTAACTGTATTTTTTTCAGTGGTGATGCGCGTTCCATTTGAGTAATAGTAAGTACTAGATCCGTCACCATGATTTATCGTCACGGATGGATAAATTATCTTTCTATTGTTTAGGTTAAGCGAACCATTATTATAAATGCGCGTTCCGCTAGGGTAATTGAGCAAGTTGCCAGTGCCTTGGCTAGCATTAGACCTAGCTGGGTTTTGCGTTATAGTATGAGCGCTTGTCAGCGACTGAGTTGTTGCTACTAAAGACAAAATAGACAAACAGCTTACAATAAAACGTTTCATCACATAACCTCGCTCGTTCGTCCGCTTCAATTTTTTATTTTTAGTTTAAAGCAGACGCAATTAATACAAGTTTTATTATTTAGCTTAAACAGGCATATGTTGATCGGGGTAGCGCTAGATAAAACAGCCTCCAGAACTGAACCGAATAAAACGATTTTAGCAACATTTTAAAATAGCTCCACCAATATCAATCTCCTACTTTAGGTAAAACAATCCCTCCTTGGGAGGAAGTTTATATCACCTCTTTGGACAGAACTGTTTTCACCAATGCCGAAGTTATTCTGACAATACATTGAAACACGGTTTCAAATAACACCAAGAATGTTTTTTTCCGGTTTACCACTGAAAAAGCTTCAAGGCTGTTTGGCTATAGCTTTATCAAACTTTTACATTCAGAAAAACAACACGTATGACTAACCCCAACGAAAACAAAAGTTACCGCGAAAAAGTGCAAGAAAGTTACACCGACAATAGCGGAAATATTCACACCAACGTGACGCGAACTTCAGAAACAGTTAGTAACAAAGTAGATCCGAAATCCTACGAGAATGGTTATCTTAACGGTCAAACATCTGAACGTATCTACCAAGAAGAAACTCTCACACAACGCGATAATGAAAACGCCAATCGTGGATTGTTAATCGGTATTTTGCTTACTGCCTTAGCAGGCTTGATCGGCGGTTCTGTGTGGTATTTTAATCAACCCGATCAAGCTGTAGATAACACTGTTGCACCAGTAGCGGTTCCTGTACCGGTTAGCAGCCCATCTCCTACCCCAACTCCCACAGTAACTGTAACGCCTCAACCCCAAACTACAATTATTGAAAGAACTAAGGAAGTTCCTGTTGAAAAAACCAAGGAAGTTCCAGTTTTTATACCCGTACCTCAACAGAAAGCTGCACCCGCACCAACGGTTAAACCTAACATTAACATCACTGTTCCACCTCAACAGCCTGCGGCTAAACAAACGGCTGCACCAATTACCCCCACCCCCTCATCAAGCTCAAATAGTAGTAGCAGCACTACTACTTCTCCCACAACTTTACAAAGCGGTAATAGTACAGCTACTCCCGAAGAGAAACAAAATAAAACAGATGTAACACCCAGTAGCAGTTCTTCGTCTAGTGAGAACGATAATCCAGATAGTTCTTCTCGGTAATAACATGAATAGCCCTCAGGCTATAAGCTTGGACGCCAGGTGCGCGTCTTTTGGTAAACCCTTGCGGCAGTCGCTCATGGGGGGAACCACGGCAGGTGCGTGACTGTCGGCGGAGCCGACGACAGTCGCCTCAAGTCGCAAAGTCTGCCGGACAGAAGATTCTGTCCGGCGAGCTTTGCGGGAAACCCGCCCACGGCGCTGTCTCCCCAACGCACTGCCTCCCCTTGGCGCTAGCCTCTCCCTTTGGGAGAAGACCGCGCTGCCTTACCAAAGCACTGGTGAGGCTTGACAAACAGAGCTTACCTGCGTAGGCTAAAATCAAATGCAGGCTGTCTTTACAGCCTTTAGACATCTGGTAAAAATTAATTATGCGTTGTCTATAACCCTTGTAGAGATGCGATTGATCGCGTCTCTACATTCTTTTTCACTCCTATGTCTTTTGTACGCACAACGCTGCACCCTTATAGAGTGTTGGGGCTATTGCAACCCTACCCAGATACTACCTTCATCTACACGGGTAGGAAAAACAGCTAGTGCTTTTTCTTTGGACATCATCCCCATCACCTTGCCAATACCGGGGGGAAAAGGACTCCATTCCTTAATATTACCGGTACGTAAGTCGAAGGCGCTGCGGTGAAAAGGACAAATAATCGCTCCATCTTCTGTTAGTTTGCCCTTTCGCATCGGTAGCCCCAAGTGCGGACAGGAATTTTCTACAGCGTATATTTGGTTGTCATGGTGAAGCAGTAGAATAGCGCGTTGTTCAACTTTGACAACTTTCCGCTCTTGTGGTGGTAGTTCATCTTGAGTTAGTACTTTAATCCAATTCATACACGCCTCGCAGCTATGGCAGATTTGGGAATTTTATGCGTTTTTGGCTTCATGATGGGCGATCGCGTACATAATTTCACACTTCTTTTAGGGAATGGGGAATGGGTAATGGTGAGTCCAGCGCTGCGGGAGGGTTTCCCTCCGCAGGCGACTGGCTCTCCCGTTGGGGGCATGGGGCATGGGGAATGGGTAATGGGGCATGGGGGCAGGGGGGCAGGGGGAGAAATATTTCTTCTTTTTTACCGATGCCCAATGCCCAATGACGGCAGATGCTTCAAGTCGGCGTTCGCCCTTGGCGTTGCCGAAGGCTAGCCGCCCAACGCACTGCCTCCCCAATGCCCAATGCCGAACTTGATGACGCTAGCTCGACAACCGATTAAACTGTGGATAATATGTAGCGATTGTTGCTATCAGCAACACTTACATACATCTCATGACATTCATAAACATTCCTAAATCTAATCTTATATCTAAAACCACTTATGTCAGTGTATCAACGTAGTTGCGGGTCAGCCGCTGATTTGATTATTGGGGTTTGCAATCAAGAAAACGGCGATTTGAAGCCAAATTCTGCTTCTGTGGGTGTCCTCGCCAAAAGAAAAGGCACTATATCTAATTTTCTGGCTGCCCTCACCCAGGATACTTTTCAACAGGTTGTTACCGAAGTAGAACAAAAACTGCTGATTGTGAATCAAACCCTTTCCATGCTGGATTCCCACGGGTTTGAAAACATTCTGCAAGAAATGTTACATACGATAACACTGAAGACCGGGGAATTACTAGGAGCAGACCGAACGACAATATTTTTATTAGATGAAGAAAAACAAGAACTTTGGTCAATTTTGGCAGAAGCAGAAGGCGATCGCTCTCTAGAAATTCGCATTCCAGCGAATAAAGGAATTGCCGGTGAAGTCGCCATGCATAAAAGAGCGATTAATATCCCCTATGATTTTTATGAAGATCCGCGATCGGTATTTGCCCAAGAACAAGAAAAAAGAACCGGCTACCGCACTTACACGATGTTAGCTCTGCCGTTATTAAATCAACAAGGGCGATTAGTCGCAGTAGTACAATTACTGAATAAATTATTATCTCCTGACAATGCAAAGGTGCCTATTTCCGACAGAATTGATATTAGGGGCTTTACCAGCGCTGACGAACAATTATTTCAGGAATTCGCCCCTTCAATTCGCCTAATTTTAGAATCATCGCGCTCTTTTTATGTCGCAACCCAAAAACAAAGAGCAGCAGCAGCGTTGATGAAAGCGATAAAGTCTCTTTCTCAAAGCAATCTCGACTTAGAAGACACCTTGAAGCGGGTGATGGACGAGGCGAAGCAACTAATGAACGCCGATCGCAGTACTCTATGGTTAATAGACCGCGAGGCAGGTGAATTGTGGACGAAAATTACTCAAGATGATAATTCTACCAAAGAGTTGCGAATCCCAATCGGTAAAGGCTTTGCTGGTAAAGTAGCAGAATCTGGGAAAACGCTAAATATTCCCTTTGATTTATATGACCATCCTGACTCTGATACAGCCAGACACATGGACAAGCAAAATGGCTATCGCACATGTAGCTTACTTTGTATGCCAGTGTTTAACGCCGATCAAGAATTGATTGGTGTTACCCAGCTAGTAAATAAAAAGAAATCCGGCGATTTTCCCAATTATAACCCGAATTCATGGCCCAAAGCGCCTGAATGCTTCCAAGCTAGTTTTGACAGCAACGATGAAGAGTTTATGGAAGCTTTTAATATTCAAGCGGGAGTTGCATTGCAAAATGCTCAGTTGTTTGCCACAGTTAAACAACAAGAACAAATGCAACGCGACATTTTACGCAGTCTTTCTAATGGTGTGGTTTCTACTGATAAAGCTGGATTAATTATTGCCGCGAATGAAAGTGCTAAACGTTTGTTAGGGCTTGAGGCAGAAGACCGTTTAGAAGGTAAATTAATTACTGATGTCATCCGTATCAAAGAAGGTGACTTTAGCAAGTGGTGTCAGAATGCTTTAAATGCAGCTAACCTCAAATACAGTCAGCAATATTATCCCGATCGCACACTCATTGCCGATCAAATAGAACAGCACAGTATTAATTTATCAATTAACACAATCGCCGATGCAAGCGATAATCGGCAAGTTCGCGGTGCCTTGGTTGTCATGGAAGATATTAGCGATGAAAAGCGCCTCAAGAGTACAATGTACCGCTACATGACTCAGGAATTAGCAGAAGAATTGCTGAAGTTGGATGATGCTAAATTAGGAGGCGATCGCAAAGAAGTTTCGATTTTATTTTCTGATATTCGCGGCTACACCACTTTAACCGAAAACCTAGAAGCCGAAGAAGTGGTAAGTATGCTCAACGAATATTTTGAATCAATGGTAGAGGCGATTTTCAAACATAAAGGCACTCTTGATAAATATATCGGCGATGCGATTATGGCGGTGTTTGGTTCCCCTTTACCCCTAGAAGAACACGCTTGGATGGCAGTGCAAACATCTTTAGAAATGCGCGATCGCTTAAAAGAATTTAATGCCCGTCGTTACGCAGCTAGTAAGCCGAGAATCAACATTGGTATTGGCATTAATTCTGACACTGTAATTAGTGGTAATATTGGTTCTAGCAAGCGAATGGAATTTACGGCGATCGGTGACGGTGTTAACCTTGGTTCCCGCTTAGAAAGTGTTAGCAAACACTATGGTTGCGATATTATTCTTAGTGATAATACTTATAAACCATGCCAAGATAAAGTCTGGGCTAGGGAACTAGATTACATTCGTGTTAAAGGTAGAAATGAGCCAGTGGCAATTTATGAATTAATCGGTTTGCGTTCTGATTCTATAAAAAGTGAAAAACTACAAGTTATTGAGTATTATCATAAAGGACGAGAATATTATCTCAATCGCGACTTTAAAAAGGCTAAAGCTGAGTTTGATCGCGTTTTAGAAGTTGACGAACATGACCAAGCTGCTAGGTTACATGTGCGGCGTTGTCAGCACTGGATACACCAACCTCCAACGGACGCAGATTGGGATGAAGGTGTCTGGACTTTTAAAGATAAGTAACTCGTAGTAAGCGCTGTACTCGCTCAAGTCTAAGCGAAGACAGCGCTCACTACGAGTTAAAACCAAGGACGATGGAAAAATCCAGAGTCAAAACCGTGGCTGTAAAATTGCAGCCTTCCATAACCGAGAAATTGCCCGTGTGATTTCTCACCTGCCGGAAAAGCCGTGACTCCAAATAGATAAACACCGCTAACTGTAGGATTTTGCACTGGTTTCAAACCAATTGTAATGGTTTTACCTGGAGACACTGGCGGGTTAAATGTTAGCGATATTGTCTTTTTATCTCTACTGACATCTGTTAGTTGTAACTTCTGCTTTTTGTTTGAACGTGTACCTTCAAAGGCGTAACTTTTTTTCAGTTCAAACTTGATGTCATCTACTCCCTCATGCTGGTTAATAGTTATTTTTTGTAAAGGTTCGCCAGCATTATCTGGCAAGCTGACTGTAAAATAATATGTCGCGCCCCACACGTAAACGTCGTTATAGGTAGTCGCTGTATACGTCAGGCGCGGCGGTTGGGCAAAATATACTGTGCCATCTCGCAACTGAATTGCTTGACTTACGCGATCGCTATATCCGCCAATTCCGATTGTCCAAGCAATTGCGCTGCTAAATAAAACTACTATATGTATTGCTTTATTCACACAAAACACGCTTCAAAATAATTTATTAAGCTAATCGGGATTTAAGTTGCACCTAACTCGTTGCGGGTAACTTTCTTTTAAAGAAGTTAGTTTATATTCCTATATTACCATCAAATAGCAACAATTATTTTTCTTTGTTAAGTTTTGTCAAGAAAAGTAAATTTTATCAGTCACGAATAAAAGCAACAACTGTATTGTTAAAGATAATTGAGATTGCTTGTCAAAGTAACTATTTACGCGACAAACTAGAAATTAAATACAGGCAATTATTTTTATGAATGCTATTTCCAACGTTGAATTCAAGCGCCCGATTTGGCAAACCGCTGTTATCTTGACTTTAGGCTTCTGGCTCAGTGCTAGTATAGTTTTAGATTGGGTAATTATGCCTAGTCTTTATCTTTCCGGCATGATGACTCAAGCAGGTTTTGCCACAGCAGGCTATGCAATCTTCTGGAATTTTAATCGCATTGAATTATTGTCTGCTGGCATAATATTGACTGGTGTTTTGGCTATGAGCAAAACTCATAGCTGGCGTGCTGGTACTGTGGTTTTAGCAGTATTGCTACTAGCTGTATCTTTGGTTGATACTTATTTCTTAACTCCACAAATGTCTGCAATTGGAGTTCAATTGAATTTGTTTGAAACAGCTACTACAATTCCAGCGGGAATGAGTTTGTTACACGGTGGTTACTGGGTGCTGGAAGCTGTGAAGTTATTAGCTGCGGGGACTTTATTCAGTCGCTGCTGGCGAGAAGTTTAATACTATGCCGCTATAATTAAAAATTGCCTACCAGACTGATAATGACTGGTAGGCAATTGTTTTATTGTAGTTAAAGGCTTATTCTGAATCTGCGGATGCTTCATTATGAGGTAACAGCAGACGTAGAGCGAGTATGGCAAATCCCACAGCAGCGATCGCTTTTAACAAACGTGTCGGTAATAATTCTGCCACAGTTCCCCCTGCTAGCGCTCCTAACAAGCTAGTCAGCAGCAACGCACCCGCTGTTCCGAAGAACACTGCACGCTTCGATTGACAACGACCTGAAAGTGCGATCGCTGCTAACTGACTTTTATCACCTAGTTCTGATAAAAAAACTGTAATAAAACTTAACCCTAAAAGATGCCAGTCCATTAATTTTATCCTTTGATGGTTGGAGCGTTGGAGCGTTGGAGCGTTGGAGCGTTGATGGTTGGAGCGTTGACGGTTATTGACGCTCCCACTATCCACTATCGACTAACCAATAACAACTAACCACTATCCACTATCGACTAACCAATAACAACTATCCACTAACCAATAACCACATCCCAAAACAGCATTACCGAAATCAGCAACAACATTACACCAGCGGCTTTTTCCACGGTTTTCGGAGAAAGTCGGCTGGCTATCCAACTTCCCAAAAGTACACCTAATAAACTCGTGGTAATCAACGCAGCCGCAGATCCCATGAATACCACCCACGGCGAATGCGATTGAGCACTCATCAATAAAGTTGATAGCTGCGTTTTATCGCCAATTTCCGCGAGAAATATTGTGATAAACGTAGTGCCGAAGGTTACTAGGGCGGACTGTGGTTTTTCAGCACAATCAGCCTCCACAGGCTCAACTGACTCAGTAATGATATTTATTGAGTCGCTTTCGATACCGTTTATTAGTTCTGTCTCGCTTTCAATTGGAGATATGGCAGAAAGGCTCAAAGGCGCATCAAGTTTCACAAGCAGTAGTCCTATGGCGAGGGTTTTTCATATTGTTCTCATTTTCTCAGATTATCGTCATAAATTGCAACAGTGTAAGTAATTGGTAATTGGGCAATGGGCAATGGGCATTGGGCATTGGGCATGGGGCATCGGGCATGGGGCATCGGGCATGGGGCATCGGGCATCGGGCATGGGGATTTAAAGAGGGGGAAAGGGAAAAGGGAAAAAAAAGAATTATTACCAATGCCCATTGCCCAATTCCCAATGCCCATTCCCCATTACCCATTCCCCATTCCCCATTCCCCATTACCCATTCCCCCAACGGGAGAGCCAGTCGCCTGCGGAGGGAAACCCTCCCGCAGCGCTGGACTCACCATTCCCCATTCCCTCATAAACCAACAGAAGAATCAAAGCGCAGTATTTCCAGACTGCTTACGCCATAAACTCCCTCTATCTGTTGACGACAGCAGTCAATGGCAAAATCATTCAGTTCCTCTGGCTCAATACCATACATATCCTGAAACACCTCTGTTTCTACACGGCAGAAACGAGGACGATTTGCGTAAATGCGGCATTCTCGCGTGGTATGGTCAAAATTAACGCACCATCCCCCTTCACCTACCATACTTAGATACAGTTCCAGTTCCTCTGGTAATAAATACTCTTCTAAGTCTGGACGCTCCGCTGGGTCAAGATGACAGCACGCTCCACATTGCTTTATACATTCCCAAGTTGCCATTATTTTCACCTTGATTAGAAAGTAGGGAGTGGGGGAGTGGGGGAGTGGGGGAGTGGGGAGTGGGGAGTGGGGAGTGGGGGAGTGGGGGAGTGGGGGAGTGGGGAGTAGGGAGTGGGGAGTGGGGGAGTGGGGGAGTGGGGAGTAGGGAGTGGGGAGTGGGGAGTGGGGAGTGGGGGACAAGTAGGGGTGGGGTTCCCCCACCCAATGCCCAATGCCCAATGCCCAATGCCCCATGCCCATTCCCCATTCCCCATTCCCCAGTTTATGTTTTTTCTTATAATTTTGTTAAGTAAATTAAATTTAGTGCGCGATCGCCGGATATGATCATTTTCGGGTTTTGCATTTGATTTATTTAATTTTTTAGATCAATATTGAATTCAACCGGAGGCAATAATGTTTGACGCTTTAGCGAATATCCATTGGGAAGTTATATTTCAGCTAGTTTCAGTTGGGCTAATTATGATAGCTGGACCAGTAGTTATATTTTTGCTAGCATTTCGCAACGGCAACCTTTAAGAGGCGCAAAGTTAGGAGTTAGGAGTAGGAGTTAGGAGTTGTAGAGACGCGATCGCTCGCGTATCTACATTCAGCAGCTTCTAAGTCCTAGCTCCTCACTGATTTTAAAGCCTGAAGTGCAGCTTGGATAATGCTGTCATACTGCGGTTGAGAAATATCAACTATTTTAGCGTCTTGGCGATTGGTTCCCACTAGACCATTAGATTGTCCTGGTTGAACAGCGAGAACTTTACCTTCAGAATTTTTAATTCTTAGTTCTGGTAACTCACCATTTTGATAGATGCCACAGGTGTAGTGGCGTTGGTTATACTCAAAGGTGCTTTTTGACGGCGTAGATGCTGAGGTGAAAGATAGGTGAGAATGTTTAGCAAGTCTGACACCTAGTAATTCTAACTCAATTGTGGTACTGCCATTAAAGTTATTTTCGCGCAACTTGTAAGCGATATCCACTTTTGAGGGTAAGCGGAAGTAGTCACCCCAACGCCAAGCGATCGCTTTAATTTTAAATTGTTGATTGTCGATAGTTTGTGCCACTGTCAGTTTAATGTGACCTTTGCCAACGATTTGTTGCTCAATTACTTGAACATTAGGTGTCCAGAATACCGGATCGGGATTGTCGATACCGCAGGGGTGAAGGGCATTAAGCTGTTGATAAAGCTGAGAATTGATTTCATTCAGGTTTGCTTTGGCATCAATTTTAATTAAGGGTTTGATATGCTCAAGTTCTAGAGACTTGTTAGCAAACTCACACAATCGCTTTCGGAATGCTGGCAAATTTTCTGCTGGTAAAGAAAATCCTCCAGCGGCTTTGTGTCCGCCATATTTGCCTAACAAGTCATGACAATATTCCAAAGCTGCAAACACGTTAAACTCTGGAATTCCGCGTGCGGAACCACGAATGTGTGTTTCATCTTCATAAGTGGCGATGAACACAGGCACACCGTAGCGTTCTACCAAGCGAGAGGCGACAATACCAATTACACCATGATGCCAATTTGATTTTACAACAACTAAGACACGATCTTGTTGTAGAGATGAGATAAATTCAGTTTCGACAATGGCGATCGCTTCAGATTCAATTTCTGAACACATTTGCTGGCGTTGCTTATTAATCGCTTCGCACTGCATCGCTTTTTCCAGGGCTATCCCCATATCATCAGTAGTCAGCAAATCTATGACAATTTGCGGATCGCCAATTCGACCAATCGCATTAATTCGCGGACCCAAGCGAAAGCCGATATCCTCAGGCTTGAGGGATTTGGGAGTGGGGAGAGAAGAGTGGGGAGTGGGGGGGAGGGGGGGAGGGGGGGAAGGGGGGAATAAGGGAGACAAGGGAGAGGGGGGAGACAAGGGAGAAATTCCTCCTTGTCCTCCTTGTCCTCCTTGTCCTCCTTGTCCTCCTTGTCTTCCTTGTCCTCCTTGTCCTCCTTGTCCCCCTTGTCCTCCTTGTCCCCTTGTCCCCTTGTCCCCTTGTCCCCCCACTCCCCCCTCTCCCCCTCCTCCAACACCTGCTACCTGAATCAACGCTTGCACTCCGGCTAACTTGGATTTGGGTAACTGTTGTAAACCGCGTTTCACCCAGCGTCGGTTGACTCCTACCAATGGCGCTAAGTCTGCAATGGTTCCCAATGTAAAAAGTGCTAGCATCGGCTGAATTAAGCCTCTAGCTTGTCCTAGTTGTTGTGCTAGAGAAACCGCCAAAATATAGGCAACGCCAACACCAGCGACACTGCGATAAGGTGAGGATTCCGCTATGAGTTTCGGGTTGAGGATGGCGTTTGCCGGGGGTAATTGCTGGGGGATGTCGTGGTGATCGGTGATAATTACTTTAAGATTGAGTTCTCTGGCAAGAGCGATCGCTTCATACGCAGAGATACCATTATCTACTGTGAGAATTAGTTTAACACCTTCACGCGAAAATTCTTCAACAATGCGTTTATTAATGCCGTAGCCTTCGTGCATTCGGCTGGGGATGGCGTAGTCAACATCTGCGCCTAAAGTTCGCAGACTACGCAACAATAAAGCTGTGCTAGTCATGCCATCTGCATCGTAGTCACCGCAGATAGCGATTTTTTCTTTTGATGCGATCGCCGACTCTAACAACTCTAAACTTATCGCCAAATCTGGAAATTCTGACAGTGGGGAAGGCAAACTTAAAGATTCTGGATCTAAAAAAGCTTGCACTTGTTCTTTTGTTTTGATACCGCGATTTATCAGCAATTGGCTGATTATCGGCGATATATTTGTAACTATTGCCAGTTTTTGGGCAATTTCTGGTTTGTCAGGGCAAATTTGCCAGCGTTGAATCGGCAAACAAGTTAGTCGGCGATCGGGCAATTCAGATGTAAGTTGGTCTGCCATGCAAGCTATCAGCACTTCAGGTGTCAGCTTTTAGCGTAAAGTCTCAAGCTGAATGTGTAAAGTGGCATCTACGTAAGTAAAACAGTTCCTTATTCCGTAATTATACTGTAGCGCCTTTTTTTTGAAAGTATATAATTTTTCTATACATGAGCTTAATTTATCATGAAGGTTGTTTTAATTAATAGGGGTTATTTACTAACTTATCTGGGGTCATCTGTCAAATATCATGTCAGCAAAACTTAAAAAAATCTGCTTAAGTCGCGATTTATTTCAACATAAAAATCGCCTAAATTACCACTTTATTTACCATTTAAGTGAGAAAAATTTTTCAAGTAGTGGTTGAAAATTTGATTGCGGAATTGTTAAATAGCACCAAAAAAGATGAACAGATAAAATGAGTCTGCTTAAAAGGAATAATAAAGCATCACCAGACATGAAATATTTGGAACTGGAGCAGATTTGTAACAAGTTTTCAGATAATCGGCAGATGGAATACTTACAAATCAATAGAGATTTTCACATCCTAGATGTCTCTGAACAAGTGCAACGGTTTGCTGATTGTCCATCAGAGGTGATGCTTTTAAGAGATGTCCGCCTTGGCTTTCCAGAACTAATAGGAGTGGAAGACATCTTAATAGACATTTTGGAAGGACGAAAGCAATATTTTGAGTTAAAAGGAATAGCGCGTGTTTCGGAAAATTATACTCCATTATACATTGATTTGTATGCGATAAATCTGGATAACAAGTTGCTAATCTTCTTTGAAAATGCCACATCAAGAATGGTTTTGCAGCAAAACTTAGTCCAGAAAAATCGCGAGGCAAATATTTTATTGAGTAAATTAACAGCTTCGCAAAATTATCTTGATAATATTATTAGATCCATCGCCGATGTATTGTTGGTAACAAATACCTTTGGAAAGATAAAAAGAGTAAATCAAGCCGCAATTGATTTATTTGGCTATAGCGAAACGGAATTATTAGAGAAGCATATTTCCCAGATTATTAATGGAGAAGAGTTATTATCAAAAGGAAACCAAGGAGATTCCAGCATAAATGCGAAATTTTTGCATAATTGCGAAGTTGTTTGTCAAACAAAAACCGGGGATGAGGTTTTTGTCGCTTTTTCGGCAGCAGTAATTCAGACTGGTATTAATGAGAATTCACCAGATTTAGTTTATATCGGTCGGGACATTACAGAACGTAAGCGATCGCTTGCGCGTCTTTCTGCGGAACATGCCACAACCCGGATATTGTCAGAATCAGCCAAGCTGGAAGAAGCGACTCCAAAAATTTTGGAAGTTATCTGCAAATACCTGGGATGGGAAGTAGGGGAACTTTGGATGTTAGACGAGGAAGCCAACGTGCTACGCTATGTGGAAACTTGGCATTTGCCGTCGGTTGATATCCCAGAGTTTTTGTTGGTTTCCCAGCAGATCGCCTTTTCACCAGGTATTGGGCTACCAGGTCGCGTCTGGGCTAGCGGTGAACCTGTCTGGATTGAAGATATCAACTCAGAAGCGAATTTTCTGCGAACAAAGAGTGCGATCCAAGAAGGACTGCACGGTGCTTTTGGTTTTCCCATCAAAAATCAAAGCGAAATTCTCGGCGTTATCACCTTTTTCAGCCGAAAAATTCAGTCACCACAGTCGGATTTGCAGTTCATGATGACGGCGATCGGCAGTCAAATTGGTCAATTTATCAAGCGCAAACAAGCAGAAACGGCGTTGCTTGAAAGCGAAGAACTCTTTCAAGCTTTCATGAATAACAGTCCAACGGTGGCTTTTATGAAAGACGAGGGAGGGCGCTACGTTTACGTTAACAAGCAATTAGAGCAAGTTTTCAACATAAAATCGGCTTGTTTGCGAGGTAAGACCGATTTTGATTGGTTGTCGCACGACATAGCAAAACAGATACATGAAAATGATATATTTGTCATGTCTACAGGTAAAACTGTAGAGCTAATTGAGGCTGTTCCTACCCCAGATGGATGTATGCATCACTGGTTAGTCTTCAAATTTCCCTTTGAAAACGCTGGGGGTCAAAAGTTTGTTGGTGGTGTGGCGGTTGATATTAGCGATCGCCATCGTCTAGAACAACAGATTCGCCATCGCCTAGAACAAGAGCTTTTTGAAGAAAAAGAACTCGCACAAGTAACGTTACGATCTATCGGGGATGCAGTTATCACCACCGATGCTGAAAGTAAAATTAGATTTCTCAACCCAGTCGCTGAAGAACTCACCGGTTGGAGTCAGCAATCAGCGCAAGGAAAGCCGTTGACAGAGGTATTTCACATTATCCACGAAGTTACCCGCGAACCAGTAGAAAACCCAGTAGAAAAAGCTTTACGCGAAGGTAATATTGTCTCTCTTGCTAAGGATACTGTTTTAATTAGCCGCAATGGTAATGAGTTTGCTGTTGAAGATTCTGCCGCACCAATTCGCACTCTTGATGATGAAATAATCGGTGCTGTCATGGTGTTTCATGATGTTACCACAGCCCGCTCTCTGGCACGTCAACTAAGTTGGCAAGCGAGTCACGATGCTTTAACAGGATTAGTTAACCGCCGGGAGTTTGAAAATTGCCTGACTCAAACTTTAGCCTTTGCCAGAACACAAAATCAACAACATGCATTGTGTTATCTAGATTTAGATCAATTCAAAATTGTTAATGATACTTGCGGTCATATCGTTGGCGATGAACTTTTGCGCCAAGTAACCGCATTATTTCAGGCTCAGGTGCGTTCCAGCGATACTTTAGCACGTTTGGGCGGAGATGAATTTGGTATTTTGCTCAACCATTGCTCTCTAGAGGCTGCACTACCGATCGCCAAGATGCTGCGTGAAAGTATCGAAGCATTTCGTTTTGTTTGGCAAGATAAAACTTTTAAACTTGGTGTCAGTATCGGGTTGGTTGAGATTAATGAGAACAGTGAAAGCGTAACTACTGTTTTAAGTGCTGCTGATGCAGCTTGCTATGCTGCCAAAAATAACGGACGCAATCGAGTGCATATTTATCAAGCTGATGATACTCAACTAACGCAGCAGCAAGGTGAAATGCAATGGGTAGCGCGGATTACTCAAGCTTTAGAAGAAAATCGTTTTTGCCTTTATTACCAGCCGATTGTCCCGATTACCGAATCTGAAAATAACGAACATTATGAAGTGCTATTGCGTCTTGTGGATGAAGTCGGGAACTTGGTATCACCGATCGCCTTTATGTCATCGGCTGAACGTTACAATTTAATGCAAACTCTTGACCGTTGGGTAATCTGCACCCTCTTTGCTAGTCAGGGACAGCATTATCGAGAAACCTGGAAAGGTTGTCAATTAGATAAAATTGGTTGCGGCTGTTTGTATGCTATCAACCTTTCTGGTGCGAGTATTAACGATGAGCAGTTTATCGAATTTCTGCACGAGCAGTTTGCATTATACCAAATTCCGCCAGCATTAATCTGCTTTGAAATTACCGAAACCGTAGCGATCGCTAATTTAGGAAAAGCGGCTCAATTCATTCGTTCACTGCGAGAAATCGGCTGTCACTTCGCTTTGGATGACTTTGGTAGTGGAATGTCTTCGTTTGCTTATCTAAAAAATCTGCCAGTAGACTTTCTGAAAATTGATGGCAGCTTCATTAAGGATATTGTCGATGACCCGATTGATTTAGCAATGGTAGAAGCAATCAATCAAATTGGTCATTTGATGGGTATTAAAACTATCGCCGAGTTTGTCGAAAATCAAGAAATCTTAACAAAAATTACCGCTTTGGGCGTCGATTATGCACAAGGCTATGGTATCGCCAAACCGCGTCCGTTTTGAGTTGGGAATGGGGCATGGGGCATAGGGCATCGGGCATCGGGCATTGGGCAATGAGCATTGGGCATTGGGCATTGGGAATTAAAGAAGCGGCTTTATGCGGGTGCGGGTTCTAATACAATTCTTTCCATGCCCCATGCCCCATGCCCCATGCCCATTGCCCCATGCCCAATGCCCCATGCCCTAAAACACGTTTACTCTGCCATCATCGAGGATATCAACAGAGCGATCGCCTGGAAAACGCCATGTAGGACGAAGTTCAACTCGTAATGTGGCAAAGTTTGGTTTAGAGACTATTGCTTGTAGCGACAATCCTGTATCATCCCAAAATACTAGAGAGACATTCGGTTCTGTACCATCTCCCTGGTCTAATTGTAATTTCTGTCCGGGTTGCAAAGTAATTGCATTCGTTCCGCGTATTTTCTCTAATTTTATTAACCTTGGCGTGCTATTTATAACTTCCAACCGAATGTGTTTGCCGGGTGTAAATTGAAGAGGGGGAGAACCACATTTAGAGGCACAGGTTCCCGCATAAGTAGGGCTTGGGTGTTGAGTGGATGTTAGCACTACGGCGGTTATTAAAGTTGCAAATAATAACTTAGACATGGTATTAGGATTTACACAGCTAAATATGTAGATTTGAATACCCAAGCCTAACACCATACATCCCGGTTTGAGTAGCTCAAAAGTTAAAAATGTTACTTATGTTTCGCTTCATGCATATCTCTGACTATCTTTGTCACAAGCTTTCTGGGAGAATATCTAATCGATTGAGCAAGTATTTTATTTCTGATTCCCGGAATGACAACAGTTTTCTTTGCCATTAAAGCGCGATAGCCAATTTCGGCTACAGTTCGTGTATCCATCATTCGTCCAGAACTAGCGATTTTAGCTTTTTCCATCGCTGCTGCTTGTTGAAATCCGGTTGCTGTCGGTCCTGGACAAAGAACAGTTACACTGACACCTGTACCTTCTAATTCATTAGCGATCGCTTCCGAAAATGATAATACATAAGCTTTCGTCGCAAAATAAACCGCCATCATCGGTCCTGGTTGAAAAGCAGCAGTTGAGGCAACATTTAATATTCTTCCATAACCCTGCTTTACCATGTCCTTGACAAATAACTTTGTTAAATGAGTGATACACGCTGCATTTACTTGTATCATGTCCAATTCAGCGTTAATATCGGTTTGGTGAAATAATCCATAAGTCCCAAATCCCGCATTATTCACCAAAACATCAACCTTAATATAGCATTGTTGTAACTCTGTAAAAATTTCTTCTCTAGATGTTGGTTTGGATAAATCCTTGGCAAGAATTTTCACAGAAATGCCAAATTTGGGCGGAAATTCCTCAGCGATTTGCGTAAGTTTTTCTTTTTGCTTGTCAACTAATACAAGATTGTACCCATCTTCCGCAAAAATGCAGGCTAATTCGTAACCGATTCCACTGGATGCACCAGTAATAAGAGCAGTTTGTTTCTGCTGATTTTGGTATGTGGTGTTCATATATGACATCCAACTGAAATCCTATTAACTCTCGATATTTTCTATCTTAGGAGATTAATTTTGTTGACTGTAGTGCCTTTAGTCATAATTGCATTCCAAAAGCTTGAGGATTTAG
Source organism: Tolypothrix sp. VBCCA 56010 (assembly GCF_050875635.1). Lineage (NCBI taxonomy): Bacteria > Bacillati > Cyanobacteriota > Cyanophyceae > Nostocales > Tolypothrichaceae > Tolypothrix > Tolypothrix sp. VBCCA 56010. Next base: position 39,368 of record NZ_JBPAOH010000012.1, on the reverse strand, counting down.
TCCCCGGTTCTCTAATTAGTAAGCTTTTCAAAGATTTATACTACTTTTTTAAATTTGATTGAACTAACTAAAATAATACATTTTAAACAAAATCCATTTACCACAAAGTTAGGAAAGTTACATTTTATATTTAGTTAATATAATTTGTTATTTGACTGCAAACATTGAAAATATCAAAAAATATAATCTTTGACAATTAAATTAAACTAAAATAGTTTGCTGATAACATTGCCATGCTTGATACAAATTATCGATATCTATTGTCGTAGAGACGTTCCGGCGGAACGTCTCTACAAGACGTGAAAAGATATTACAAGTAATATCTAACAGTGGTAATAACGCGACTTTGTTTAGCTCTTAAAGCTGTTTTTAAGAACAAAGTTGTTTGGTTGTGTAAAAGACCATCCCACCAATTGCGAGTGACAAAAGCCGGAATAATTATGGTTGTAAAAACATCTTGATGGCGGTCTTCAAACTGTGCGACAAAATTAACAATTGGCTCGATGACAGAGCGATAGGGTGAATCGATGATTTCTAAAGGAATATCTGATTCTAATTGTCGCCATTTTTGTTGAAGTTTTTCTCGGTCGGTAGAATTAAGATCGACGTGAACGGCTACAATTTCATCGGCAATGGTGCGTGCGTAGTCTAAAGCTTCTACTGTTCCTCGATTAAGTTGTCCGACTACAACCACTGCGGGGTGAGTCACGACTGCTGGTTTCGGTCTGGGAACATAGCTACGCGGTGGTAATCCTTGAATGCTGAGACGTTCGGCTACATATTGATAGTGACGGTGAATCGCTAAAAATAAACAGACTACCAAAGGAATCGCTACAACTACCAACCAAGCACCTAAGAGAAATTTGGTTGAGACGATGACACCGAGAACAACTAGTGTGGCGATCGCTCCCAAACCATTCATTAAAGCGCTGGCTTGCCAACCGCGTTCGCGATTTGTAAACCATCGACGTACCATCCCCGCTTGCGAAAGGGTAAAGGAAGTAAACACACCAACAGCGTACAAGGGAATAACGGCGTTAACTTGCCCTTTGAAGATAATCACCAAAACCGCAGCACAGAGGCTGAGAAGGATAATACCGTTCGAGTAGACTAAGCGATCGCCTAATAATGCTAATTGTCGTGGCAAAAATCCATCCCTTGCTAAAAAGTAACAAAGTCTGGGAAAGTCAGCGTAACTGGTATTTGCTGCTAACAGCAAAATCAGTAAAGTGACAATTTGCACAAAATAGTAAAATGCTCCCGTCCCGAAAATCTGCCTACCCAAAAGAGAAACCGCCGTTTGTCCCTCTTCAGGAACGATGTGGTAAATGTGTGATAGGTAGGTAATTCCCACAAACATTATCCCCAAAATAAAGCCCAACCAGAGCAATGTGAGACGGGCATTTTTCCACTCTGGTTCTTTAAAAGCCAAGACACCATCAGATATTGCTTCCACTCCTGTCAGTGCTGTACATCCAGCCGCAAAAGCTCTCAAAATGAAAAACAAACTGAGTCCTTCTTTCACCGGCAGGTTCGGGTATTCTGTGACGACTTGTCCAGTAGCTTGTTTAAACAAACCAAGGACAATCAAAATGAAAATACTGGCAATAAACGCATAAGTAGGAACCATAAATATGTTGCCTGATTCCTTAACACCTCTGAGATTTGCCAGCGTCAACAAAAAAATAAAAATCAAGCAGAGGCTGACTGTATACGGTTGCAGTGCTGGAACTGCGGAAGTCAGGGCGGCTGTCCCCGCAGATATACTGACAGTGACTGTCAGAATATAATCAATCATCAGCGAACCACCTGCCACCAACCCCGGATAAAGACCCAGGTTTTCTTTGGCTACAACGTAGGAACCGCCTCCTTTTGGATAAGCGCGAATCGTTTGTCGATAGGAAAGTATGACTATTGCTAACAGGGCAATAATTGCTACAGCAATAGGCAAAGACAGACCGAGAGCGCTACTTCCGGCAACTACTAAAACTAACAGAATCTCTTCTGTAGCGTAAGCAACCGAGGAAAGAGCATCGGAGGAAAGAACCGCTAAAGCCGCAGCATTGCTTAATCTTTCTTCAGCATGAGCGCTGGTTGGTAATGATTTACCGAGTAAAAATTGCTTTAATTGAGGGTAGAAGGACATACAACGTCCACCTGAAAAAGGTTTTGGTCATTGTTCTGTGAAAGTCAAAAACTATGCACTGAGCAATGAATATTGCAATTTTGGCAGATTTGTGACCAATAGTTGAAATATTTTAAATTGGACTGATTAAGTAGCAATACTATCTACAGATAGTTTTTTTCAGAATAGGGCATTGGGCAATGGGCAATGGGCAATGGGCTATGGGAATTAAAGAAGCGGCTTTTCGATTTGGCGGGTTCTAATACAATTCTTTCCATGCCCGATGCCCGATGCCCATTGCCCGATGCCCATTCCCTCACTAATTAGTCGCTTTTTCCAGCCAGACTTCTACATCGTCTGCAAGCAACTTGTCTGCTGCTTCTAACATAGATGCTGCGATGTCTTTCAAGTCTTCGCGATTATCCAAGTAGGTTTTTAAGGCTGACATTGGATCGATGCTACTACTCGCGCTTAATTCGGGGACGCGCGGACGAGCCAATTGACTGACTAATTCTGGTTGAATGGTGTAGGTGTGGGCTGTAGTTAAAGCGTTATGCAGTGAAGCGTTATCAACTAAATCCAACTGTTCGGAGCGAAGTTTGTAAATGAGTCTAACTACAGCGTCTTGAATATCATGTTTGGCGATCGCCTTCATTATAGCTGCTTGCGGTTCTTCTGCCTTGGATACATCTACTTCAATCGTCCGGAAAGTCCGCACATCCAAACGGCAAAATTCCCATTCAGCGTTACCCCGCTCCAATTCTATCATCACATAACCTTTATCTTCTTTTTCTTCACTAAAATCCACCCGCTCAATACTTCCCGGATAAATTACCGGCGGATCGTTAGATTTATTCAGATTTTGATGTTTGTGGACGTGTCCCAATGCCACATAATCAAAACAAGGTCGCGTTAACAAAGATAATGGCAGAGTAAATCCTTTACCTACAGCCAAAAAACGCTCGGCTCCTAAAGTTGCATTATCAGCCATTAAGTGAGCTAAAAGCACAGTTGGCACATCCGGATCTAAACGGCGAATTTCTCCTTCTAAAACTACTCGCAAGCGTTCTGTTAATAGCTGGTTGACTTCCGCAAGTGATAAATTATCAGTATCTTGGCGCGTCATCAGCGTTGAACGTGTCAGCCAAGGTAAAGTCATAACTTGCACGCTTCCATTGCGGGTTTGGATGTGGTGAGTAGTTAATGTATCACCGACAACAAAACCGCGCACTCCCAAAGTGCGGTAAATACATAAACTCGCGCCTCCCTGTCCTTGGGAGTGTTGGTCATGGTTGCCTACCAACAGCACTGTGGGTATATTAGCATCCACGAGGCGGCGAAACTGACTGGCAAAGGCTTCCTGTACATATGGTGGTGGTGTCGCATCCGGAAAAGCATCGCCACCGAATATCACCATATCCACCGGGTCTGTTAATGCGCGATCGATACATCGAGATAAAGTCTTGACAAAATCCTCCAACCGTGTATTTGAACCTGTTTCCGGATTAATGCGTCCGTGGGAGAAACCGCTTCCCATATGGATATCGGAGAGGTGAAGGATTTTAATCATAAGTCATTAGTAATGCGTAATTGGTCATTTGTTTAAATACTAATGACAAATGATTAAATGTCTCAAGCTTACCAGTTTCCCGCCAGGGTCGGTGCGCGATACTCCAGGGGAGTTGCTGCGCGATCGCTCTTCTTTTGTCAAGTGTAGCTTGACAAAAGAAGAAACAATTATGTAAAGTAATACTTGACAAAAAGCAGATCGAACCATGAAAAACCGACTGAAAGAACTTCGACAACTGCACTCCTTGTCACAAGCTGACCTAGCCAGGGAACTAGGAGTAAGTCGTCAAGCGGTCAATGGTTTTGAATCCGGCAAGTTTGACCCCAGTCTAGACATGGCTTTCAAAATTGCTAGCTTGTTCAACGTTGCAATTGAAGACGTTTTCATCAATGAGGCAAAAAATTCTATGCAAACATTTGTTGAACGATTCAAAAAATACTTTGGTTTCGAGAGGTTCAGTTCTAAGGCAATCAACGCGATCAAGTTTGCACGAAATGAGGCAACACGCTTGCAGAAGTCACAAGTCGAACCAGAACATCTGCTTGCTGGCTTATTAGCCGATCCAACTACAACAAGTGCTCGTTTACTTCAAGCAAATGGCATGACATTAAACATCGAAATTAATGACCATTCTTTTGAATCCCTTGGGAATCCAAGATTTAGCCCAGAGAGTAATTTAGTTCTAGAGCTTGCCTTGGAAGTAGTCCAGCTAAAGGGTAAAAAGTCTATCGGGACTGAACATCTCTTGTGGGGTTTAGTCCGACTGGCTCAAACAGATAATACTGCTCTGAGTGATTTGTTTCAACGATACTACATTGATCTCGAAGCCCTAAACAATCAACTAGCAGAAACAGTTTAAACACTGCTTACTGGATATTTGGGGTTTTGGTAGGTAACTTTTTGTGTTCCCCTTTTTACTAAAGTTGCAACTAATGCCTTAACAGATAATTGGTAGCGATCGCTCTATTCAATTATGCAGCGACCCCTGCCACAAATTGATACAGCAACAGAAGCTGAATTAACAGCTTTAGAACAGCTTTTTGCTGCAAAATGAACACTCTTCGTAGCTTTTAAAGCAGTGTTTATTTAACCGCAGAGGGCGCACTCGTACACAGAGTAAAAAAGAGAACGAGGGGGAGTTGAGAGACTTTTTTCTTTTTCCCTACTCCCTACTCCCTACTCCCTACTCCCTACTTTCTTCTAAATATGTATACCACACTCTGTCTTACCCATACCCCGCCAGCGTCCAGCGCGTTCATCTTCGCCTTCGCCTACTTTGGTGGTAATCGGTTCATCGCCGATGCTCGGATAACCTTGGTCGTGTAGGGGGTTGTAGATAACGCCGTGTTCTGCTACATAAGCCCAGCTGTCTTTGCGCGTCCATGCAGCGAGGGGATTAACTTTCAGGCGTCCTTGGTTATCTAATTCAAATACAGGCATATTAGCACGAGTTACGGCTTGGTCACGACGACGACCTGTAATCCAAGCAACTGTGTTTAGTTCGTCTAAACCACGTTGCAACGGTTCTATTTTTGTTACATGGTGAAATTGCGTAATATCTGTGTCCCAAAGTGCTTCGCCGTATTTAGCTGTAAAGGCTTCGCGGCTATCTACATCGGGAGTTTTGTATGTTTTCAGATCGAGATTGTATAGTTCTTTGGCTTTAGCAACTAGTTCCAGGGTTTCCGGAAAGTGATACAGCGTGTCGAGAAATATTACTGGGACTGGATGCTTGAGTTCACTATAAAGAATGTGGGTAATTACCAAGTCATCCACGTTAAAAGCGCTGGTTTGCACTAGTCCACTGGGGATGTTCTCTTGTGACCATGCCAAAATGTCTTTGGGATGCGCGGTTTCAAATTGCTTGTTTAGTTGCTCTAAGTCAAAGTTGTCAATTTTGCTTGTAAATTCCCTGGAAGCGGTTGTCATAATTTTTTAGTTGAATCGTTTCTACTTTGCTTAAGATTTATTTTACATTATCAAGACACCTTTCCCGGTAGGTAATAAGGTATTTACAAGATTCGGAAATCACTACCGAGGGGGAGTGGGGGAGTGGGGGACAAGGGGCAGGGGGCTTTCTTGCAGGGGGCAGGGGGAGTTTGTCTTTCCATCTCCCCATCTCCCCATCTCCCCCTCTCCCCATCTCCCCATTACCCATTTCTCAGCAAACACTCTTGCATTTATGAAGATAGTTTACAGTCTTTTAAGTTTTACTCTGATTTTATTGATATATATACCTATACTGATATCTTTATAGAATCCTTAAAAATAAAAAAATCTACTGATTATGAACGATTCAAAATCTTCCAGCCCCTTGAAAGAGTCTTTGTTGATGGGCGTTCTAGTTATGCTGACCAGCGCTAGTGTCATCACTATCATGAATATGTTCTAAATTAAAGATTGTAAAATTTGGTAAATAGAAGTTAAGAAAGCTCTGCTGTTTCATAAGTGGAGCTTTTATATTTATTAATAATATTAATTTTTTTGGGTGGACGAGACGCGATAGCAAGGCAAATTTGAATGGCTTCAACTTCCGAAGCGTGGAACTGAAAAATGCTAATAAAAGATTACCAAAGTGCGATCGCTTCTTACAACCAAGCGCTTTCAATTGACCCCAACTACGCCAAAGCATACAACAAAGGAGTTTAAGCAGGTTTGCCACAAAGAGATATGAGGATGCTATTAAAGATTGCGATCGCGTAATTCAACGCAATCCTAATTTTGCCGAAGATCCATGAAAATAAAGGTAACGCTTTGTTAAGTTTAAAAAAGAAAGTCGAAGCAAAGCAAGCTTTTGAGCAAGCTGTAAGAATCTATTCGCAAAGACAGGATAAAACTAGTTTACAACGAGTGCAGCAAATCATCGCCGAAATTTAGCAACCGTCGTAAAGACATTGGGTCTGGAACGTCTCTACAATTATGTATAATTTGCCAAACGCGATCTAAAAATGCATTGCTAGGTTTCGGTTCCTGGGAACGAGTGATATAAAATAAATATTTGCCAATGTCAGCACAGCATCTTAGATAAAAATGAAAACAGATGCAATTTTCTACGAATTATTTAAAGAATTTCCTGACATCTTCTTTGAACTAATTAATAAACCGCAAACCAACGCAAATATTTACGAGTTCACAACTCCAGAAATCAAACAGCGCAGCTTTCGATTAGATGGTGTATTTTCAACCTTAGAAAACTTCTCTAACGAACCGATTTATTTTGTAAAGGTTCAGTTTTACAAAGACGAAGAATTCTATGACAGACTTTTTACGGGAATCTTCCTTTACTTTAGTCAATAGCAACCGGCTAACCCTGATTGGTACGCTATAGTTATATATGATAAACGCAGCAACGAAAGCGTATATCCACCACGTTATCGGGCTTTAAGAGAAATCCATCTGCGATGCGTTTACCTAAATGAACTTGAGGAAGTTGCATCATCTTTGGGTTTAGGAATTTTGAAGTTAATTGTCGAGAGTCAGAATAATGCTATCCAATTTGCGAAACAATTAGTTAACAAAGGTAGGGAAGAATTAACTGATGCCATTGTTCAGGATAAAGTTTTAGAATTTATAGAGACTATTTTTGTTTACAAGTTTCCAAATTTAAGTCGAGAGGAGATAGAAGCGATGCTAAATTTAGATTTTATTAAGCACACCAAAGTTTATCAAGAAGCTAAGGAAGAAGGTAAGCTAGAAGTTGTTCCCAAGCTTTTGCAACGCGGATTAAGTTTGCAGGAAATTGCAGAAATATTAGAGGTAGATGTAGAAACTGTTAGAAAAGCTGCACGACAAACTTAACATTTTTTATCAAAACTCCATTTAAGTCGAAAGGAGATAGAAGCAATGCTAAATTTAGATTTCATTAAGCACACCAAAGTTTATCAAGAAGCGAAGGAAGAAGGTAAACAAGAAGCTAAACAAAAAATTTTGTTAGAAGTTGTTCCCAAGCTTTTGCAACGCGGATTAAGTTTGCAGTAAATTGCAGAAATATTAGAGGTAGATGTAGAAACTGTTAGAAAAGCTGCACGACAAATTTAAGGTTTTTTGTCAAAGGTTAATCTTGCAACAAGCATTTTACCCACCTGGGATTTAAATCCCAGGCTTATAGCATAAGTCCACGTTTCGTGGGTGTTAATGGGTCTATCAGGATTTATCTCAGCTTTTGTTGGGGCTACGATAGGGTCGTGGTTGATGAAAACCCTTCAGTGTGGTATCAACGATTAGGCAAACTTCGATATGCATACCATCAGGATCGAAAAATGATAGATTAAGTACTGGACCAAGGTCGGCGATCGCGCCATCACTCACACCCCGATCTATGAGCTTGCGACGGATAATCTGAAATGCCGATTCTGTTGGGACATTCAAAGCTAAGTGGTCGATGTGTCCTCGTCCAAACATGTCCTTAGACCCAAAGCTATGGACATTATCAGGCATTTCTACTGCGTGAAGCACGCTCTGTGGTCCAGCCCGTAGAAGTGCGTGACGAAAGGCTGGGGTCGTCTCCTGGAAAATTACTGGCATCTCGAATACATCAGTATAGAAGTCGATAAAGCGGTCGATATCCGCTGTAATCACTGCAACGTGGTGGATACCTGATACAAGGTTCATTGGGGTTACTCCTGTTGGACTATGGTTAGTAATAGAGAGCGATTACAATAAGAAGTGAAGGCATATCGCAATTAAGCATTCTAAGCATTACCGAATTGATCGCGATGCCGAGAACGGTTCGCTATAATCACGGCATTTTTGAAAATATCTACATAAAATTAGATGTTGGACAAAGTATGTTATGCACTTACCCCTCTCCAAAACATCAAAGATAATAATACAAGTAATATGCTCTAAACAAATATGGGCAATACTAGGTTCTATTGCTAAATTTTGGTTTTAGTCAAATGCGATTAATTTTATACAGTAAACCTGGTTGCCATTTATGCGAGGGGTTGCAGGAAAAGTTAGAACAAATCGTAGAGACGCGAAATTTCGCGTCTTTACAACTTGAAATTCGCGATATTATGACTCGTGATGAGTGGTTTGCTGCATATCAGTATGAGGTGCCGGTGCTTTATGTAACGAACCGCCTTGGCGAAGCCTCTCGAAGAGAAGACGCGAAGTGCGCGAAGGTGGAAGGAAAAGAGGAGATGATACCGCGTCCTTCGCCGCGTGCTACGGTGTCACAATTGGAGAAAATGCTCCGGAAGTATTTATAGGTGTTTGTATAAACTGAAAAATAGTGCAAAATAAGCGCAATGTTAGCGGGTGACGAGGTTCGCAAGATGAAACTGCGTGAATTATTAGCGGGTGTAGAGGGAATTGGACAATTACCTGAACATTCAGCGATGGATGTAGAGGTGAAGAATTTGAAGACGAATTCTCATGCTTGTGGTGTGGGAGATTTGTTTATCGGTATGCCGGGAACGCGGGTTGATGGTGGGGAGTTTTGGCAAAGTGCGATCGCATCCGGTGCAATTGCTGCTATTATCTCACCTCAGGCGGCTGAAAAAAATCCGACCACAAGTGAGTGTGCGATCGTTGCAAAGGATATGACTAAGGCTTGTGCCCAAATTGCGGCAGCTTTTTACAATTATCCCGGACAAAAACTCAAGCTGGTGGGGATGACGGGTACGAATGGCAAAACTACTACTACCCATCTAATTGAATATTTGCTGCACAAGGCAAATAAAAATACGGCTTTGATGGGAACTCTCTACACTCGTTGGGCAGGTTTTGAGCAAACTGCTGTCCACACTACGCCGTTTGCGGTCGAGTTGCAGCAGCAGCTGGCGGAAGCTTTAAATGCTGGCAATGAGTTCGGGGTGATGGAAGTTAGTTCTCACGCTTTGGCGCAGGGTAGGGTGATGGGTTGTCAATTTGAGGTGGGGGTGTTTAGCAATCTCACTCAAGACCATCTTGACTATCACATGGATATGGAGGATTATTTTGCGGCAAAGGCACTACTTTTCAATTCTGATTATCTCACGGGAAGGGCGATAATTAACAGCGATGATGTTTATGGAAAGCGATTAATTACGTCTTTGAATCCAGATAAGGTTTGGAGTTACAGCGTTAACGATTCTACGGCTGATTTGTGGATGAGTGATTTAAATTACGAACCTAACGGTGTAAGTGGTACAATGCATACACCAAAAGGTGATGTTGCTTTTCAATCGCCTTTAGTCGGTCAATATAATTTAGAAAATCTCCTCGCGGCGGTAGGCGCTGTTTTACACTTAGGTGTAGATTTGCAGTTAATTGCTTCTGTGATAAGAGAGTTTCCGGGAGTTCCCGGACGGATGGAACGAGTGCAAATTACTTCTGAGCAAGAAATTAGCGTGATTGTGGATTATGCTCACACTCCCGATAGTTTGGAGAATTTGCTGAAAGCCGCACGTCCGTTTATTCCTGGTAAGATGATTTGCGTGTTTGGCTGCGGAGGCGATCGCGATCGCACTAAACGTCCGAAAATGGGTAAAATCGCCGCCGAGTTAGCTGATGTAGCGGTTGTGACATCAGATAATCCCCGGACGGAAGACCCAGAACGAATTTTAGCAGATGTTTTGGCAGGAATTCCTGATACAATTAATCCGACAGTCATATGCGATCGCGCTACTGCCATTCGCACCGCAATTTTACAAGCTCAACCCGGAGACGGTGTGTTACTTGCGGGTAAAGGTCACGAAGATTATCAAATTCTCGGCACCGAAAAAATCCACTTTGATGACCGAGAACACGCTCGCGACGCTTTAGAAGAAAGAATGAAGATTTAAAGGTAGGGAGTGGGAAGTGGGAAGTCGGAAAAAACGCATTCTCTATTTCCACTTACCTATTCCCAATGCCCTATGCCCAATTTTCAGTTATATCTACCCGTGAACGTTCCCACCAGCTTTTCTACCCAAACTCGCAAGGCAGACCACATCCGCATCTGTCTAGAGGAAGATGTTCAATGTCAGCAAATTACTAATGGACTCGAACGCTATCGCTTTATTCATTGTTGTTTACCGGAATTAGACCGAAATGACATTGACATTAGCACAACGTTTTTAGGGAAAACTCTCTTAGCACCTTTGTTAATTTCTTCGATGACTGGTGGTACCGAACAAGCGGGAATCATCAACCGTCGTTTGGCAGAAGTCGCACAACACTATAAAATAGCAATGGGTGTCGGTTCTCAGCGTGTGGCAGTAGAAAAACCCTCGGTTGCTGATACGTTTGCGCTGCGAAAGTACGCACCAGACGTTTTGCTACTTGCGAATTTGGGCGCTGTGCAATTTAATTATAAATACGGTTTAGATGAATGTCTGCGCGTAGTCGATATCTTGGAAGCCGATGCTTTAATTTTACACCTAAACCCGTTGCAAGAATGCATCCAAGCGCGAGGCGATACAAATTTTCGCGGCTTGCTTGACAAAATAGCCGAATTATGCAGTAAAATACCCGTGCCTGTAATTGTCAAGGAAGTTGGTAATGGTATTTCTGCAAAAATGGCAGAGAAGCTGATCGCTGCGGGAGTGACGGCGATTGATGTAGCGGGTGCGGGTGGTACGTCTTGGGCGAAGGTGGAAAGCGAAAGAGCAGAAAATGCTTTACAAAGGCGTTTAGGAGAAACCTTTGCCGATTGGGGTTTACCGACAGCAGAGTGTATTACGAGTATTCGGGCTGTTGCACCGAAAGTGCCATTGATAGCTTCTGGGGGATTGCGTCATGGACTGGATGCAGCAAAAGCGATCGCACTCAAAGCAGATATCGCAGGTTTGGCAATGCCATTCTTGCAAGCAGCAGCGGTGGGAGAAGCAGCATTGTGCGAACTGGCTGATGTCTTAATTGCCGAAATCACTACAGTGCTATTCTGCACTGGCAATGCTAATTTATATGAATTGCAAAATTCTGGAAGCTTACAAAAAATACAAACCTAACCTTGGGGAGAGGTTCATCCTCTTGTTGGGAAGGGGGAGAGGCAAGCTCGAACTTCACGTTAATATAAGTTGCAGCAGCTTTAAGCCGTTTAAATGTTAGGTTTGAGATATTCGGTGGAATTATAAGCAAACAAGTCAATCGTCCAAAGTTTTTGACAATTGACTAATGACTAATAACTAAAAAAAATGCGTAATTTTCTCAAACAAACTTTTGCTAGCTTAATTGGCAGCTTACTGGGACTGATTATTTTCTGCGGTGTCGGCACCAGCACACTGTTCTTTCTGTTGCTGATTGCTGCTACTTCCAAAGACACTGGACCTATAGTCAAAGATAAGTCAGTATTGGTTTTTGACTTGGCGACGAAAATCACTGACAGCGAACCAAGTTCTAATGAAGTTTTTCAGCAAGCACTATCAGGTGAAGATATCAATAGAATGTCACTCCGCAGGGTGATCGATACTTTAGAAAAAGCGCGTCGTGATAAACGAATTGTCGCTATCTACTTAGATGCTACTAACACCTCAGCAGGTAGTGGTGTTGGGGGTTTTGCGACTCTTAAAGAAGTCCGTCAGGAGTTGGAGAAGTTCCGCGCTTCTGGGAAAAAGATTATAGCATACGGTATGGAATTGGGGGAACGGGAATATTACTTAAGTTCGGTTGCCGATACAGTTGTCGTCAATCCCCTAGGAGAGATGGAAGTTAACGGTTTGAGTACACAAACGATGTTTTTATCGGGAGCATTGCAAAAGTATGGTATAGGTGTTCAAGTTGTGCGCGTTGGTAAATTTAAAGGCGCAGTGGAACCGTATATACTGCCAAAGTTGAGTCCGGAGAACCGCCAACAAACTCAAAAATTGTTGGATGATGTTTGGTCAGAGTGGCGTACTGCGGTGGGTAAAAGTCGCAAACTTACTCCGCAAAAATTGCAGGCGATCGCCGACAATCAAGCTGTCTTAATGGCTGATGAAGCCAAGTCTAGCGGTTTGGTAGATCGGGTAGATTATTTTGATGAAGTAGTTAGCGATTTGAAAAAGTTAACTGATAGCGATAAGGAAGATAGAACATTCCGTCAAATCGACTTAGCAGAATACGCCGGAGTTTCTGGCAAGTCATTCGGTATAGAACGCGACTCTATAAATAAAATTGCTGTGGTTTATGCGGAAGGCGAAATTGTCGATGGTCAAGGTAGCGATGGTGAAGTTGGAGGCGATCGCTTTGCCAAAACTTTCCGCAAACTACGACAAGATAAAAATGTAAAAGCCGTTGTCCTACGAATCAACAGTCCCGGTGGTAGCGCTACCGCTGCTGAAGTGATGCAGCGAGAAGTACGACTAACTCGCCAAATCAAACCAGTAGTTGTTTCAATGGGTGATGTCGCTGCTTCTGGTGGTTACTGGATAGCCAGCGATTCCAACCGCATTTTTGCCGAACCAAACACCATCACAGGTTCAATCGGCGTCTTTGGCTTGCTGCTAAATGGGCAAAAACTGGCGAATAATAACGGCATTACCTGGGATTCAGTCAAAACCGGACGCTATGCTGATAGTCAAACCGTCTCTCGTCCCAAATCTCCTGAAGAGTTAGCTGTTTATCAGCGCAGTGTCAACCGCATTTATAATCTATTTCTCAACAAAGTTTCTCAAGGTCGCAAACTTCCACAACAAAAGGTAGCAGAAATCGCTCAAGGACGAGTTTGGTCTGGGGTAGCGGCAAAGCAAATCGGTTTAGTTGATGAAATTGGCGGGATGGATGCTGCTATAGATTATGCGGCTAAAACCGCGAATTTAGCAAACGATTGGGAATTACAAGAGCATCCCAGACGCAGCACTTTTGAAGAACGCTTTTTTGGCGGGGTAACTCAACAAGCGCGGACTATTTTGGGAATTGAGACAATAACTAAATCACCCGATTTACTAACCGCTGAATTCCAAAAACTACAAAAGGAATTAGCGATTATGCAAAAAATGAACGATCCCCTCGGCGTTTATGCTCGTTTGCCATTTAACTTTACGATTAGGTAATGGGGCATGGGGCATTGGGCATTGGGCAATGGGCATTGGGCAATGGGCAATGCCCTAAGTTAAATTTTGCAGAATTATATGCTTTTTTGAATCAAAGCTAATTACACCTTGTTTTTGCAACTTGCCCATCAATCGCGTAATTGTAACTCTGGTAGTACAACACGCGCTAGCAAGTTCTTCGTGGGTGAGGCGAAAATTTAAGCGGGTTCCTTCTGGGACAGGTTGACCGATTTCTTGTTTTAAAAATAATAATAAATAATGTAAACGCTCTTGTACTCGTTGCCTTCCGGAAATAGCTAAAAAAGATTCTGTTTGCCGCAATCTTTGATTAATTTTTGGTAAAAGCGCATGACTCAATGCCGGAGATGCTATTTCTGCAACATCAATTGAAACTAACTCAACATTCGTCAGCGCTATTGCTTGGTAAGTTTGTAAAGAAGTCAAACTAGAGCCAAAAACCATTTGTTCACTTACTAACCCTGTCAGCACTTGTTCGCCAGTTTCACAAAATGTATTAAGTTTAACTAAACCCTGACAAACATAAAAAATTTCTGATGGTTTGAGGGTTATAGTTTCTCCTTTAGAATATTTATATATAAAGCGATTTTCTGTCAAGTAAATTTCGTTGTTAGCTTCTCTTTGCTGAGGCTGAGGAATTTCACGCAACACCCAGAGTAAGTTTATCGGTTCACCCTGTTGATTGGGAACAGCTGCTTCTGTTAAAGTTAAATTAAGTATACCACCGCGTTGGTACAAGTTGACTGATAATTCTCTACTGCTGTCTGATTTTAATACTTCTACTAAGTGATTGCGAAACCGCCGACGTTCTTCTAAAGGAATAAACTTAATTAATGCTTTGCCTATTAAAGAATTTTGAGGAACCTTAAAAAACCTGCAAGCAAGATTGTTAGCTTCTTGAATTATGCCTTGAGTATTAGTTAATAAATAGGCGTTTGGTGCAAAATAAAATAAATTCTGGTAGCGTTGGCATTGTTCTTCTAGCAAGTTTCGCGTGCGGATTAATTCCTCATTTTGTACATATAGTTCCTCAGCGGCTAATTGCAACATCCTGGAGTTGCTACTGAGTTCTTTAAAAGCTTGCGGTAACATCTCCGACCTTAAACAAGGCAATGCGATCGCTGTTTGGTTCAAGTCTGCTAAACGCCTGTGAAATGCTTCTGTCCGTTGAATAAACTGTTCTATCTTCACTTTAAATTTACGCTTTATTAGTCATATCACCAACAAAATACAAACAATAAAATTTCTTTTTAAGACTATTGCCTCCTATGAAAAAAGTAAATATGATAGTTTTTTCTGACTTCTACCGTAGGGGTAGCTTTCGGTAGTAAGAGAAATACTTTGGGTTTAGGAGAAACCAAGCATAAATTACGTCTGTAATTTCATGATAATTCTTCTATTGAACTAGCTTTGAGCGCAATCAATAGAGGTACAGCCATAATTTTATAGTATAATTTTACTCATTTTGGGTTATTGTTTGCAAGTAAGCGATCGCTCTATACATATTCAGACTAAAATCAGCATAAGCTGATGTTTATCGAGTGTGATTAAGTCGTGCCTAAGTTTATTTTTCTTAGCAAAACTTACTTAAATCAGCAATATTGACAACAATTATCTGATTTATCAACTATTATAAAATTATAAATTTAGAGAAAGAATGCACTTACTTTCAGCTAAACCCTTTAAGAATTTGCTTGAGTGAGGCTTTCTTAACCCGCTTGATGGCTTTGCTTGGATCTAACCACTCCCGCCTTCTTTGATTCGCTTCGGGCCAATCTGACAATACAGTTTCAACTGCTAACAAAAACGTCTTGACTTGGTAAATTTTGCCTTTTTTGCGATATTTGTATCTGCCAAGTTCATTACCATCCACCTCACCAATTACCCCTGCTTCTTCCCACGCTTCTTTTGCGGCGGAAGCGGGGGGACTCATTCCATTGCAAATACCTCCTTTGGGAATTACCCAGTTTTTACAGTCGCTAGTTGTCACCAGCAAAACTTCAATTTTTCCGTTTGTAACTCTGTAAGGAATTACTCCTGATTGTTTAAATACTTTTTTGGCTTTTCGACTCATAACATTTACATTCCTTGCATTCACTCTTTTTATACAATAAAAATTCTTTTACTGCAAAATTGAGTTAATGTCTTCAGGCAAAAAGTAGTATAGTTAACTAATTTTATAAAGTAGCTAAATATACTCTTTAAAAAAGCTCACGCTCTGTCTTGGTCGAGCGAGCGTGAGAAAGAATGTTAATGTTAATGTTGTCTTTTCTTAAAATAAACATATCGGTATCAATGTTCTGTACGGTTGCGGACATAACAAGAGTCAACTTTGATTCCACGCACGCTTAGTGTCAAGTAACCGCGAAAATTCCGTTTTTATCGCTATATAACTCTCGCCAGCGGTTGCTTCCAAAGCCTCGCGATTGAGGATGGTAATTCTGCCACGGTTGTAGCGAATCATTCCGGCTTGGCTGAGAATGCCAGCAGCCACCGTCACACCAGAGCGACGCACACCGAGCATCTCGGCGATAAATTCCTGAGTGAGTGGAAACTCATCTGATTGCGTCAGGTCAGCAGCCATCAACAGCCAGCGGGCAAGTCGTTCTTCCACCGTATTCAAGCGGTTGCTGACAGCTGTGTGGGAAATCTGGGTGAACAGTGCTTGCGTGTAGCGCAGCAGCAGTTTTTGCAGCGAACCACCAAGGTCAAACTCCGCTTTCAGCCGAACAGCTTTCATCCTCATAGCAGTGCCAGGGACCTGCATAAATGCGGTTGTGGTTGTCATGTTGCCCCCCAAAAATACGGGAATACCTACCATCCCGTCATTGCCCACCATACCCACTTCGACTGTCGAGCCGCCTTCGGTAGTGTAGACTATCGAAGATATTCCCTGATTGAGAAAATAGACGTGTTTGATGGGTTCTTCTGGGTTGTAGAGAACTTGTTTGATTGGAAGTTCAACCAACTCTAGGTCAGGAACAAGGCGTTGGTAATCTTCATCTGGCAAAGCCGCAAGCAGCTTATTTTTTGGTAAATCGGGATTTTTTGTCATTAAAATTAAGAGTCTCCTTGAAGTGCTTTCTGTAATTTTTGATTAATATTGCTTTTTGAAAAATATATAGATAATGTATTTATTAATGTCTGTTGAAGACACATTAATCTTCAATCTAGAGATGTATATTGGCGGTAAATTATTGTCAAGCGATCGCCCAATATTTTTGATGCCTTAATGTAAAATTTACTTGTCTTTTGGCAAACATCTAAATTTAATAAAAGCCATTTTATTTAATAAAAATAATTGCCTAAATATATGTATGCTATTAAGTAATAAGTTTTGTAACTAATTCAGTACAATTTTGGTGTTAAATATGACATATAAATTAGCGTTTGCTCCTAAATCCGCAAGGAAAAACCTAACTTCTCCCAGTCCAAGCGAGAAGCGGTAATGAGCAAAACGTTGACGGGTGTGGGTTTTGGTTGCGGTTGGGTCAGCAAAAGCAGGGAAATGTTAAGAAGCGATCGCTTTTTTGAGACGAAAACAGGTGACATTATTTCCACGTATGTGTAAAGTAGTTGAGAGTCCTATACCATCAGTAAGATTTTCCGCAACCCTCTATGGATAGAAAAACCAAACGCCTTTTACTGCTAATTGTTTCCTGTAGTGTCACCGGTGTAGTTTTAGGAGGTACGGCAAGTTGGGCAGAAAGCACCATTTGCTTGCAAGCCGATACCGTGACGAGTGATTGCTTGACCCAAAACCCCATTAACAAAACTATAGAAGGAATGAGTACTGGTTTGCTAGCTGGGGCTGGGGCAGCTTTTGGTGCCGCATGGCAGTTAAGACGTGAGGATTAAAAGCGGTAGTTGCGATCGCGTACCCACATACTAACGGGTACAGCATTACCCTCTGCATCTACTTTAACTTCCACTAAAATCGGTTGTATTCGTCTTTGTTGGGTTCGCTGTGCTTGAAACAGATTATTATTAATTTGCTGCCTTTGGTCTTCGGGGATGGAATATGATTCCATACCATAGTTAATAGACCCATCCTCATAAACACCTTTTAAAGCTACCTGATTTGCCGCTAAAGTTCTAGGAGGATTAACACTAACCCGCACCGGCTTCCAAGCTGTAGGATTACGAGAATCTGGAAATTCTTGCTCTTGCAAAGTTACATAAAAGTTGGTTCCCTCAGCTAAAGAAACGTATTGTCTGTTTCTATTAGAACGGCGTCTAACTAATTCTTGCCATCCTGGTAATCTTCTCAAAGTGTTGTAACGAGCGATGTTGTAATCAAGATTCACCGAGTTTCCCTGTAGCGCATCATCAGGATTTACTGGTACAGTTTGCAAGATTACTGTTTTACCAGTGACATGAGTAAACATCGCTTGAAATGGTATCGCCATAATCAATGCTGTTTGAATCAACAGCGGAACTATCAGCCGCCAAAAAGGTAAAGGCTTTGTTGATTTTTGTTCATTAGCCTTAATGTAATCGTCAAAAGTCACCTTTTTGGAGAATTCCATTTCCGGTGTCAAAGATTTGTTAGATTCGCGATCGTTGCTTTTCATTTTTGATGTGGTAATTGGTAATTGGGCATTGGGAATTGGGAATAGGTAATAGGGAATTGGGAATTGCGAATTGGGAATAGTGATGTGCGTTTTACCCATTACCCATTACCCATTACCCATTACCCATTACCCATTCCCTATTTATTTGACTGTTATTCGCCGTTCAAACCAAAGTCCGGCGCTAATGATACCGATGCCGCACATAGCAAAGACAAATGACCGGAAAATTAAGTCTGTGTCATATTCCCACATGCGGCTAATAATTTGCAGTGTTAATAACAGCATTCCGCCCCAAAATGTGCGCCTATCGCCGTATTCTATTCCGTGTCGCATAAGTCCAAAAGCAAATATTCCCAGAAGAATATTGAAGATAAAAACTGCTAAACCGGGAATGCGAGTAACAGCTTGATGCCAAAAAGGTACTAAAGCGACGATGACAATAAAGCTGGTAATGAAGACATTGGTGATATCCATTCCTCGACGGGTTAGGCTGTTGCGATAACGCAGCATAAACAACCATTGCAATACTACTAAACCGCTGAGAATTCCTAAATCAATTAGGGGAAATGACCTAATCGGTGAGTTGATTGTTAGCGGATAAAATCCGGAAGATGGATATTGCCAAACCCAATAAAAGGAAAGGACGTAAAATAGAGTTCCGAAAAACCATAGCGAGAGACTTTGGGCGAGGGGTTGAAATAACCTAAAATTTATTGTGGGGAATAGTAGGTCATCGTAACTCCAAAATAGTGCGGCTGGAAGTGCAAAAGCAAAAGATGCAACCCAAGGCGCTGTATTATTATAAGCTAAACGTTGCAGTGGATTGAGGTTGAATTGCAAGGAGATGGTAAAGGCGATCGCTGCGAGTGCAAATATCCAACGCGATCGGCATAAATAAGCTAAGGGTACAAACAGCAACCAAATAAATAATGGCATGTGTTGCACCAACAACCGCGACCAACTAAAGTCAGTTGCAGAGTAAGATAATTCTCCTAATCCTGTCCAATATCCTATTTGTATGAGGATAATTGATAAGATTCCTAAGGAAGTCAAGCTAAGTCCATATGCCATGATTAAAACACCCAACCCCCAGCACAAGAATAGTTGGGAAGTTGAACCGCCAATATTAAACATTTGCGCCATCAACGCAATATTTGCACCTAATATTAAAGCGCCTAAAATTAGCAAACCTTCTCCTAATAGTTGTTTGCTGCGTGGCTGCTTTTTTCCTTGGGCATTAACTGTAGGTTCTCTAAAAGAGTAAAAACCTGTGATGGTAGTTGCAAAAAACAAACTGATCAAAATCACAAATTTGACATCTCGTGACCATGCTTGCCAGTTTGCGGCTACAAAGGTAATTATGCCTAAGCTTAACAAAATGCTGCCGATCGCAATCACCATGAAAACGAAGCGATCGCGTGCAGCTATTTCCAGGTTATCAAATTGATAACGTTTTCCCAGGTCTTGGTAACATGAAGAACTAATAATTCCTTCATCCCGCCATTTTTGTGCTTCTTGGCGTAATTTTCGGCGAAAATTGTCTAATACCATGACAATCTCCAATGCCGTTTAGTCATAGCAATGCTCCATTTTATGTTGTGATTTGACAGGGTGAGCAGAGATGGATGTAACGCAGAAGACAATCCCCACCTACCACCGTTCACTAATCACTATGCGGATTGCTATCAGGCGGTCAGAATATTATTAGTATGATGCCAACAGTTTTATTAAATTGTTCTTATGTGACAGTTTGACTGATGGTTTTGTGAATAATTACCCTCAGAATAGAATTCTGGGGCTATACGAACTAAGCCTGCCTACGCAGGCTCATCTTTATAGAGAAATAGTATTAGTCCGCGTTCGGCTTTGCCGTTGCCGCTAGGCTAGGCGGACTTTGTTTGTATAGCCGAGCCAGTGCGTTGGACGGGTTTCCCGGCTTGAAGCACCTGGCGTGCGACTTTAGTCGTCGGGTATTAATACGAACCGCGAAGTCGCGTTCGCGCAGCGTCTCCGACAGGAGAAGGACACGAAGAAAGAGGAAAAGGAAGAGATTAGGAGTTATTGGGGATAATTTCTAGTTCTTTATAGCCTGTTTGTTCGTCGATAGTTCTATTGAAGATGAATTGTTCTGTTGTACCAATTATTATTTCGGCGGTTGTGTAGATGATGCATTCATTGTCAAGATGTCCGCCGATAGTTTTACCTTGTTTATCGGAAATAGCAATATGCAAATGTACGCCGGAGGTTGCTATTGTTCCGTTGAGGGAAAGAATTTCAAATTTTTCTATTAATAATATGCTATCTGATTGATTTGCAAAGCGGATTTTGGCTTGTTTGAGGCTACCAATAGCACTTAATATAAAACCTGCTTTGATATTTTCTTGATTGGCGAAGTTTTTTAAACTTTGTCTCAAATCTTGGTTGGGTTTGAGTCTGATGGGAAATATTTTCATTTTTCGCGTGGTTGGGAATGAGAAACTAACCTAGTAATTTTACTGAACCATTGAGTAGAGAAATATTCTTAAACTATATTAATATATTTTTAGGTGTCGAATATGTCATATCTACCGCTTCAGTGTAAAAATCTGAAAGAACAAGTTGAGTTTATATTACAACTTTTACAGCAAGAAGCAAGTTTGCGATCGCATGATATTACATCAGTGCAAACTTCTTTGGGGAAAGCGATTTCTCCGAAGTTTGAAATTGTGTTTGCGGGTGCGTTTAGCGCGGGTAAGTCGATGCTAATTAATGCGCTGTTGGAGCGGGAATTGTTGTATAGTGCAGAGGGGCACGCTACCGGCACGGAATGCAAAATTGAGTATGCGGAAGTTAATAAGGAACGAGTTGTTTTAACGTTTTTAAGTGAAGTTGAAATTCGAGAACAAGCAACTTCTTTGTGTCAACTGTTGAAATTTAAGGAAGGAATCAATATTAATAAAGTTGAAGTAATTGATTTGTTGCATCAAGGATGTGAAGCAATTATTCAGCAAGAGGGTGGTGAGAATAAATCGGAACGTGCGAAACAAGCAAAGGCGTTAATTTTATTGCTTGATGGATATGTGGCAAATCGAGAACGCATTCATACAGTTAATAATGCCACATATTCGATGGAGCAATTCAACTTTTCTAATTTAAAGGAAGCTGCTGGATATGCGCGTCGTGGTAGCAATAGTGCTGTTTTGAAACGCATTGAATATTACTGTCATCATCCTTTGTTGCAGGATGGAAATGTGATTATCGACACACCGGGAATTGATGCACCAGTTGAGAAGGATGCACAGTTAACTTACGCGAAAATTCAACATCCTGATACATCTGCGGTGGTGTGTGTGTTGAAACCTGCTTCAGCGGGTGATATGACGAAGGAAGAAACGGAACTTTTGGAAACGATGCGGGGGAATGGGGGAATTCGCGATCGCGTATTTTATATTTTCAACCGCATTGATGAAACTTGGTACAACAACCAGCTAAGGCAAAGATTGGATGATTTGATTAATGGGCAGTTTCGAGATACAACTAGAGTTTATAAAACGAGTGCTTTATTAGGATTTTACGGCAGTCAAATTAAACAGACAAGCGTACAAGATAGATTTGGTTTAGATTCGATTTTGGCTAGTAGGGGTGGGGAAACCCCACCCTTACAGCATGGTAAAGAGGAAACACCGCAATTTGTTAATGAGTTCAATCGCTATTGTGCAAACTCTGGTAAGCTATCACCTAGTCAATTTCGGATTTCTGTGAACAGCTTTGAAACTCCGAATGAGAATTATGTGCGAATTTTAAGTGAACAGGGAACGCCATTAATTAATCAGCTAATTCAAGATAGCGGTATTGAAGGATTTAGAACCGCGATTACTCGCTATCTTACCGAAGAAAAGCGTCCATTACTCTTCCAAAATCTAGTTGACGATTTGGAAGATGTTTGTATCAAACTCAAAAAACATTACCAATCTCTACAGGGTGAATTAGATAGTCAACCGCGAGAAATTGAGGCGATGAAAGCGCAGGAATTACAACGCCTCAATCAGCAATTACAGCAAGTTGGCAATGATTTTCGCCAGCATATCACAGAAGAAGTGAACAATGTAATTAATAACGCTTGTGATGTTTTTGAAGATGATTTTCGTCAATTGCAATTACGCATGACTCACCGTTTAGATGAGTTGTTACATACCTTTTCTGTAAGTAATGCTTATCGACGCGCAACTTTGACTCATCCTCGCAATGCGACTGCACCATTAATTGCTATTTTAGTAGAGGCTTTTTATTATTTGGCGAATCAGTTGGAAGATATTTTAGTAGAGTCTTCCCAGGAAGTAATTGCTAACCTCTTTCAAGGGTTAATGGAAAGAATTCGCAAGTCTGAATATTACCGTCAATTGTATCGGTTATTAGGTAATGATGGCGGAATTGAAGTTGAGTTAAAAGCGTTAGAAAAAGCAGTCTCTGAAGCTATTGTAAATGCAGCGCGGGTTGAATGCGATCGCTTTGTCAGAGAAAGTCCCAGATTTTACGATGAAGGCACTTTTTCAATATATCAATTTCGGCAAACATTGCTGCAAACTTCTCAAGGTTACGACTGCGAAAGCATGGTAGAAGCCGAACCCGCAATTAGGCAATTATTGAAGTTAGATTTTGAACCGAAAGTTTCCGAAACCATCCGCAAAAACTTTCGCCAGACTGTGAACCAAACTATCAAAAGTCAATTATTACCAATGGCTGATAAGCAAGCGGATGAGATTTTGCAACAATACTCTCATGCGCGTGCTTATTTAGAAGAAACGCTTGCACAATAAGCTGAAAATAAAATTCTAAATAATCGGCGGTTATTACTTGCTGTTGAACAAAAGATTGCGGGATATAATTCAGCAGTTTCGGCAATTAATAGTTGTTTGCAAGCGATGCAGTTATACGACTGTTTGTTACCTGTATTTGATGATTCGCTGAAAATTTATGAGGTTTCGGATGTTAGTAAAATAAGTATTTCGAGTAATGGTTTTCTGATATCGGATGGTTTAGGAGATGTTGTAGAGGAGGGTTAGAATCTAAGCGTGAAAATGAGCGCGTTTTTAAACGCAGAGAGAAGTTTGAGCGGAGGTTTCCTCCGATCAAAGCTTCGGTGGGAACACAAAGTAAGCGCAGAGGATCGCAGAGGTTTTCTGATTTTAAATCGTTAGGAATTTGTGCGATTATGTGCTTAGGTAAATACAGGTAATTATCTGTGTTTATCTGTGTTCATCTGCGGTTAAAGATTTTTCTCACGCAAAGGCGCAAAGACGCAAATAGAAGAGTTATTTTAGGTTTTAAGTCCGCCTACGCGGACTTTGTTTGTATAGCCCAGAATTCTATTCTGAGGGCGTAATATTTACCGATGTAGTGACGATTTATATTTGATGCGAATATAATTGTTGAATATAGTTGTCAGACAATTTTAAGGATGGATATTTATATGGAAAATGGATTTAAACCATTGGAATGTAATGATGATGTTTTATCATTTGAAGATAATAATAATTTATTTCAAGTAGGTAAATTTAAACTAAAAATAGAAAATGATATTCGCAAAAAATTTGATTTTTTATATGAAACGCGCAAAAATAATTATCAAGAAGATTATATAATTGATTATTTGAGAGAGGTATTCATTCAGGGATTAAAGATTAATGATGCTTACATGAATTTAGAATGTATCTTTCCTAAAGAAGGAATAAACTGTGAACGTCTGATTCTTGGTTCTAAAAATTGGCAAAATGGAAAACTTAGAATTCGGGCATATATAGAATCTTCTTATGATGAAAATGAAGGCGAAGAAAACTTAAATGTTAAAATTAATCTAGAATTCTCTCCAGATGAACCCGAAATCACTGAACCTGAGTCACCACTTGATGACATTCGCCGCATGATAAAGGAAGTCAGCACATGAGTAAAACTCCTCGCATTCGCATCCCTCCAGAAGTGAGAAAATATGTATTTCAACGCGACCAATATCAGTGTCAAAGTTGTGGTACAAATGACGAAACTAATCTCACTATTGACCATATTATACCCCTCGCCCGTGGTGGTCAAAATGATATCAGTAACTTACAAACTCTTTGCTTTACCTGCAACCTTGAAAAAACAGATAAAATAGTTCACCGCTTTCGGCGACATTTTGATTTATAGGATAATATTGACTGTTAGTTTCTTAGGAATATGTCTAAAAACCCTAACAGTAATTACCAAAAAGTTCCCAAAGTTACAACTCTTTTCTTTTGCTTTTTCGTGGTAATAGCTGTTTTTATCGCAGCTTTTCCCAAACTATACGAAATCAAAACAAAAGCTGGGATTGATTTAGCACCAGGAATACACGCCGGCACCGTTTTTGAAAAATACAGCCACGGACTCTTCAAATGTGAGTGGCTTTATCCCTACCATTGCGATCGCGAAGCCTCTTCAAAAAATACTCACCGTCACATTTAACTAGGGGAGACAAGGAGTGGGGGAGACAAGGAGAGGGGCAGAGGGGGGAGATGGGGAGACAAGGAGAGGGGGGGAGGGGGAGAGGGGGAGAGTATTAAATTTTGAATTCTCCTTGTCTCCTTGTCCCCTTGTCTCCTTGTCCCCTTGTCTTTTTATCCGAACTGACTCAACCAAGGACTAACATCAACAGCTAACTTTTGTCCCAACTTCAACAAATGCCGACACTGATGAGTATCTTTCCCACTAGCCACCGCAGCCGCACAATGCGATAATATCTGATGCAGACAGCTAAAGTATAATTCCTGGGATCGCTCCAAAGAGATGCCGATATTCATGTCATAGCCGATATCTATCAACCTTTCTAAGCGTTGGATATCTGCATCGAATGTGCCGTTGGGATCGTGCAATAATTGCCAAAGCGATCGCAATATCAATTGCTCTAACATCAGCTTGCCGTCGTGGATATTCAACCGACAATGCAGGTGTTTCGCTTCTTTGGCGATCGCCTCTAATTCTACCAGATGATTCGTGCAAAGTTGCGGCTCGGCGATGTCTTGCTCAAGCGATCGCAATGTCATCATACACCGATGCCCTAAGGCAATCTCCGCTGCTACCTGCAACTCTTGCGGTACTTCGAGTTGATCCCGGTGGAATGCCATCATCACTCCATAATTATCCCGGTACGTTTGAGTATAAAGCTCATTTAAACGTGTCAGTGTTTCCTGACTCAACAACCGCATAATTCGATGGCGTTCTTCAGCGAATAAATTCTGCAAGCTGAAAGGTTCTTCGCCAAACAACTGCGTCATCGCCAAGATTGTATGCGCCGCACTCGCTTGTTCCAGCGCTGCAAACAGCTTTTCTTTTAACTGGCTGTAACTACGTCTGCCCTCAAACGGTTGAATGCAGCAATGAAAATCCCAGCCTCCCAAATGCAGCACGGCAAAGACTAAATGCTCGCTTTCCCAAGTAATTTCTGACACCAGCTTTACTTGTCCCATCGCTAAGGTTAGCGATCCCAGGCGTTGCATTTGGTAATCTAGCTCATTTGCCGTGTAGCAATAAACCCGCTTTTGGTAAGGATGCGGAAGTTTGCTGGCAGAATTGCGGGTTTCTGTCGGTTTGCGATCGCCATTACCAAATAATGAAGTAATGGCGTAATGTGCTGCAACTTGCTTAAAACCAACTTGCGCTGTTAACACCAGTTGGCGATAAATTTCCCCACCATGCTTGAAGATATCAACATTACTGGGGGCTAAACCAAGACGTTTAACAAAGCCTTTTTCTAACTGTACACCTGCCACATCTCCCGCCAATTCCATCGCCCGCGCCGCATAGCGCATAATCTGCGTTCCCTCTGGGCGGGAAATTTCTTCAAAAAACCAACCGCAACTGGTGAACATCAGCAAAGCATGACGCTGCATTTCTAAAAGTCGTAATGCGTCTACTTGTTCGGCGGCTGTTAGTTTGTGGGTTTGATGGCGGCTGAGGAATCGGTTAATATTTGCTGGAGAGCGATCGCGCATCACCTTGATATATTCATTTCTCGCTTGCCAGGGATCGCTAAAAAGCTGTCTGCCATATTCTTCATATACATCAACTAAGCGATCGCGCAGCCAATTTAGCGCATCTCGCAACGGACGCCGCCATTTTTGATGCCATACTCCACCTTCACCACCACAACCGCAATTATCTTGCCATCTATCGACACCGTGGGCGCAACTCCATGCTGTGACTGGTTTTAATTCGACTTCCCAAGTCGGCGCTTCTAAGCTGAGGTAATGGGCAAAGTTCGTTACCGTCCAACCTTGGCGGGGAAATTCTTCGATGAATGCGTAAGCTAAAGTTTTCTCAGTTCCTTTCTTGTGATGTCCAAAGGTTTCCCCATCCGTCGCTACAGAAATTAACTGTGCTGGACGATGATCCCCGCGCACTGCTGAACCGATGCGTCCTGTAAAGTGACTGGAATTGTAAACCACATCACTAAAACCCATATCCCGCGATATCGGACCATCGTAGAAAAAGATATCAATGTATGGGCGATCGTCATTTTCCCCACTTTCTTTCAAATAACAGCGATAAGGGCGGGTAGAATCAATTTGAGCGCCGCCGACTTCGTGCCATCCTGGGTGCGGATTCTCGTTATTTGGTAGGGGACGACAACGTTGTGCTTGAGAAGGTGCGAGGACGATAAAACGAATGCCTTCAGCAACCAAAGCTTCTAAGGTTGCGTAATCTACGGCAGCTTCTGCTAACCACATACCTTCGGGATCGCGTCCAAAGCGGGATCGGAAGTCTTCCTTACCCCAGTGGATTTGGGTTTGTTTGTCGCGGTCGTTGGCGAGAGGCATGATGATGTGATTGTATACTTGCGCGATCGCATTGCCATGACCGTTTAAGCGATCGCAACTTTTCCTATCTGCCTCTAAAATCCGTTGATAAACCTCCACATCATGGCGTTCTAGCCACGACATCAACGTAGGTCCTATATTAAAGCTGAAATACTCGTAATTATTCACGATCCCCAGCACTTCACCTCGGTTGTTTAACACCCTGGCGAAGGCATTTGGGCGGTAACATTCCCAGTGAATCCGCTCATTCCAGTCATGGAAAGGTGCGGCACCAGGTTGGCGTTCAATCGCATCTAAATAAGGATTTTCTCGTGGCGGTTGGTAAAAATGACCGTGTACAGCTACGTAAACACCAGTAGCCGTTCTCAATGGGTTGGGTTGCTGGGTGTATGCCTGGGTTTGGTTTGACATTGATGAGCCAGCACTAGCTGGCATTTCAGCAGCTGAAGTCATGTATCTTTATCCTGAATCACTAAAAATTACAATTGCGCTATCGAATATCTATGCAAAAATCGTTACCGCGCCATCTTCGCTTCGCTCGGTATAAACAACTATGAGAAAACTTGCTAATTTTTCACATCCTGCTTTAGTCTTGCGGGTCATCTGCTTTCTCAAACTTCAGCCGAACCGCAGGCATGAATGAATTATCCATTGTCAAAAGCCTTAGTTAACGGGTTATTTGGTTTGCAGCCCGAAAAAACTTAATTGTCTTTTAATATATTAAACCCCATTTTTGGTGTAGTATTCGGGCTGAAATTGATAGATTTGTAACGAAAGATTGCGAAAGCTGCACAAATCGCAATTTAATTTTACATATCTAGCCAAAAAGTGCAAACAGTAGAATCTCTAAGCCGTTCTACCGCAGGGTAGAGAGTATCCTAGAATCTAGTCTTTAGAGGTGCTGAGTGGAAGTGGATAGTGGATAGTGGGGCATGGGGGAGGCAGTGCGTTGGACGGGTTCCCCGGCTTGAAGCACCTGCCGTCATGGGGCATGGGGGAGGCAGTGCGTTGGACGGGTTCCCCGGCTTGAAGCACCTGCCGTCATGGGGCAAGCGTCCAAGTGGGCTGAGATCGAAATTTGGCTTTATTCCCATTGCCCATTGCCCATTGCCCATTGCCCATTGCCCAACAACCATCAACCATCAACTAACAACTAACAACTTTCAATTCCTAATCCTCGATTTCCGGATAACTCAGCACTCCTTTATGATTGATCCCCTAGAATTTAGATAACAAATGTCCGGTAAAAACATTCTCTTTCTGGTTCTGTTATTGTTTATCCCCCTTTCCTTAGCAGCCGAATTTCTCAAGTGGGGAGAGTTGATAGTTTTCATCACCGCTGCACTAGCGATTTTGCCGTTAGCAGCTTGGATGGGTACAGCTACAGAAGAAATTGCTGTGGTAGTTGGTCCAACGCTAGGAGGATTATTAAACGCCACCTTTGGTAACGCCACAGAATTGATCATTGCTTTAATTGCCCTAAAAGCTGGGTTGGTGAATGTAGTCAAAGCCAGTATAACCGGCTCGATTATTGGCAACTTACTACTTGTGATGGGTCTTTCTATGCTGTTGGGAGGACTTCGCTACAAAGAACAGACATTTCAGCCAATTGTAGCGCGGGTAAATGCAGCTTCGATGAATTTGGCAGTGATTGCGATTTTGCTGCCAACAGCGATGAACGTAACTTCTGTTGGAATTAGCCAACAAACTGTAGAAAATTTTTCGCTTGCGGTGGCAATAGTATTAATCGTGGTTTACGCTTTGACGTTGCTATTTTCGATGAAAACCCACGCTTATCTTTATGAAGTCGGTTTAATCGAGTCTGAGGAAACTTCTCATACTAAGCCGAATATTTGGTTGTGGACTGGAGTGCTGCTAGTGTGTACTCTATTAGTGGCGCTTGAGTCAGAAATGCTAGTAGATTCTTTAGAAGTAGCCACATCCCAGCTAGGTTTGACGGCACTGTTTACAGGGGTGATTTTGGTTCCCATCGTCGGTAATGCCGCTGAACATGCTACCGCAGTCACTGTGGCAATGAAAGATAAAATGGATCTTTCCGTTTCCGTGGCTGTGGGATCGAGTATGCAGATTGCTTTATTTGTCGCTCCTGTTTTAGTGATAGCTGGGCGAGTATTCGGTCAGCCGATGGATTTAGATTTTAAACCCTTTGAATTAGTGGCTGTGGCTGTATCGGTGTTAATTGCAAATTCTATTAGTTCTGATGGAAAATCCAATTGGCTAGAAGGCACATTGTTATTAGC
Source organism: Tolypothrix sp. VBCCA 56010 (assembly GCF_050875635.1). Classification (NCBI taxonomy): domain Bacteria; kingdom Bacillati; phylum Cyanobacteriota; class Cyanophyceae; order Nostocales; family Tolypothrichaceae; genus Tolypothrix; species Tolypothrix sp. VBCCA 56010. Next base: position 10,072 of record NZ_JBPAOH010000012.1, on the reverse strand, counting down.
CGCTTATACAGTGTTGGGGTTCGCTTTCTACTTTCATCCCGTAATCGATGGCATGGGTTAGTTGTAACGTCAACTTTCTGCGGGGAAATTAAAAATTACTACCCAACAAAAAAATTAGTTAAATATCAATAGCGATGTCTGACGGCATCGCTTTTTGTTACTTTAAATTTTGAATACTACTACCCTCAGCTAGTAGGGTGTGTTATGCCTGAGGGTACGGCACCGTTTTTACGATAAGAGTGCGGTGCGCTCTTGCGTTCTGCCATAACGCAACGGCAATATTAGGGGAGGACGGCAGTTTTGCGGGAAGAAAATCTACACCGCAAACTGCCTCGAAAATCCACACCCTAAGAAAGCCTCCCCTACATATACTACTTTAATTTCTAGTTAAAAAAGACCAAGCAGAAAGATGACGGTCAACCCACAGAAGGCAAGCAAGGACATAATAACTATGTTGCCTAGGCTGTGGTCAGATGTTGCTTTTTGTGTATTTGTAGCCATATGAAACAACCTGATTTCTACGACTTTATGCTGAAATTATAAACACATTGAATCAGGCATTTTCTAGTTAATATCCAAAAGTTGATTTTAATTCATTTAAGTTAAACATTTTGAGTATATTTACTTGCAAACAATTAATTTTTGTTGTTGACAAAAATTAATCATTCTCTCATAAATCCTGTGGCTTTTAAAAATAGCTTTTCTGCACCAAAGTATAAAATTAAGCATTAATACCCAGCAATATCAACAATTAAAATTTAGTTGAGCCTCAAATTAACGATGCTTGTTAATCAGTAACAAATAAGCTTGCAAAATTTTGTCAGCCACGTTATAAATCTAACTTGATAATTGTTACAGGTAATAACAAAAATTTCTGAAGAGCGAGTATCTCCCAAAATAGCCCTTGGGTTACTTGACACTGAGAAAATTTTTCCTGTCAATGAAAAAATCTCAAATTGTACGTCTTTAGTTAGAGGGAAATTTGTTCAGCAATAAGATATGCGTAGAAAGGTGATGAAATTGATGGGGAAACAGAAAAGGTCAAAGTAAAAAGCAAAAATCTGCTTTTTTTTGCCTTGATGTTGCTTTTTTTGACTTTTTAGGCATTATCCAGTCAAAATCTAAACAAAAGCTAAAATCAAAAAATCGATAAGTGGAGTTCCCATGTCTGAATTGATTCATGCAGTCTTGAACAGTGAAGAAAAAAGCGATTTGCGTTCGTTTATTAGCGAGTTACGCAGCCAAGAAAAGGGGTATTTGCTACGAAACGACATCCTGAATGTGTACAGTGAATTTTGCTCTAAATACCACAAGCAAGATAGTTCTTCGCTTTTAGGCAAGCTAATTTACTATACTCAGGAAATTATTCAGGATGGTACAAATCTCTGTTTCATTTTTCGCCCGAAAATAGCCAGCCAAGAAGTTTATCGGCTGACGGAAGACTTGAGTGTAGAATCGATATCGGTGGACGAACTTTTGGATCTGCGCGATCGCCTAGTAAACCGATTTCATCCCAACGAAGGCGACCTGCTAGAATTGGATTTCGGTCCATTTTACGACTACACCCCGACAATTCGCGACCCGAAAAATATTGGCAAAGGGGTGCAGTACCTCAACCGTTATCTCTCCAGCAAGTTGTTCCAAGATGCGAAGCAATGGCTAGAAGGCTTGTTTAATTTTCTGCGCTTGCACCAATACAACGGTATCCAACTGCTGATTAACGATCGCATTCAAACACAGCAGCAACTTTCCGAACAACTTAAAAAAGCTATCGGATTTGTAAGCGATCGCCCAAATGATGAATCCTATGAAGAATTCCGCTTTCAATTGCAAATGATGGGCTTTGAACCGGGTTGGGGTAACACCGCTTCTCGCGTGCGCGAAACCTTAGAAATTCTCGATGAATTAATCGACTCTCCCGACCCCCAAACCCTAGAAGCCTTTATCTCTCGCATCCCGATGATTTTTAAAATCGTCTTGGTGTCAGCTCACGGTTGGTTTGGACAAGAAGGAGTTCTAGGACGTCCCGATACCGGCGGTCAAGTAGTTTACGTCCTCGACCAAGCAAAAACTCTCGAACAACAGTTACAAGAAGATGCCATCTTAGCTGGCTTAGAAAAACTCAATGTTGAGCCAAAAGTAATTATCCTCACCCGCTTAATACCCAACAGTGATGGCACTCTTTGTAACCAACGTTTAGAAAAAGTCTATGGCACCGAAAATGCCTGGATTTTGCGCGTACCTCTGCGGGAATTTAATCCCAACATGACGCAAAACTGGATTTCTCGATTTGAGTTTTGGCCCTATCTAGAAACTTTCGCGATTGATTCTGAAAAAGAATTGCTGGCAGAATTTCAAGGTAAACCTGACTTAATTGTAGGTAACTATACTGATGGAAATTTAGTGGCATTTCTCTTAGCGCGGCGTTTGAAAGTAACGCAGTGTAACATTGCCCACGCTTTGGAAAAGTCCAAATACTTGTTCAGTAACCTTTACTGGAATGATTTGGAGGATAAATATCATTTTTCCTTGCAGTTTACTGCTGATTTAATTGCGATGAATGCTGCTAACTTCATCATCAGCAGCACCTATCAAGAAATTGTCGGCACGCCCGATAGTGTGGGACAATATGAGTCTTACAAATGCTTCACCATGCCAGATTTGTATCATGTGGTAAATGGAATTGAACTGTTTAGTCCCAAGTTCAATGTCGTACCGCCGGGAGTAAATGAAAATGCTTATTTCCCCTATACACGTAATGAAGACCGCGTAGAAAGCGATCGCCTGAGACTTGAAGAAATGCTCTTTACCTTAGACGACTCTTCCCAAATATTTGGCAGACTCGACGACCCCAACAAGCGACCGCTGTTTTCAATGGCACGTCTCGACCGCATTAAGAACATGACAGGTTTAGCTGAATGCTTTGGTAAAAGCCCAGAATTGCAAGAGCATTTCAACTTAATTTTAATCGCCGGGAAGTTGCGTGTTGAAGAATCAGGCGACAACGAAGAACGCGACGAAATTATCAAACTTTACAACATCATCGAACAATACAATCTTCATGGCAAGATTCGTTGGTTAGGTGTGCGTTTGTCTAAAGGTCAATCAGGTGAAGTTTACCGAGTAATTGCTGACCATCAAGGAGTCTTTGTCCAGCCAGCTTTATTTGAAGCTTTCGGTTTGACTATTTTGGAAGCAATGATTTCTGGATTGCCAACTTTTGCGACTCAGTTTGGTGGTCCTTTGGAAATTATCCAAAATAAAGTTAATGGCTTTTACATTAACCCCACAAATTTAGAAGAGACTGCCGAAAAAATTCTCGAATTTGTGCTGAAGTGCGAACAAAATCCGAACTATTGGAATGAAATTTCTCAGCAAGGTATTAACCGAGTTTATAGCACCTACACTTGGAAAATTCACACTACCAAGCTGCTATCATTAGCACGAATTTATGGCTTCTGGAACTTTAACTCTAAGGAAAATCGGGAGGATTTGTTGCGCTACATTGAGACTTTGTTCTATTTGATTTACAAGCCAAGAGCGCAACAAATTTTAGAACAGCATAAGTATCGGTAAAAAGTTAGGAGTAGAGACGTTCCGCCGGAACGTCTGTACGGAATTCGGAGTGAATAGTGAGGGGTGAGTAATGAAAAAATTGCTCTATCTTCTGTCTCTGTTTTAACTCCGCGCCTCCGCTCCTCCGCGCCTCCTAACTACCTAGTTAACTCGCGCCAAGTTCTAGAACCAACAACTCCATCTACACCTAAATTCCGCCGATTTTGAAAGGCTTTAACAGCACTTTCTGTCAGCGCACCGAAAACTCCATCAACTCGAACAGCATAGCCGTTAGATAATAATAGGCGTTGCAAAACTTTGACAGAAACACCTGAGCTACCAAAACCCAGAGTTGGCAGATTTTGGTTAGTAAATTTGGGTTTTAGGTTTGGTTTTAGTTTTGGCGATCGCCCAATAACTAACTCATCACTACTTTGTTCATCTTCTTTTACAATCAGAGAATTCACAGCAGCGACAACCGAAATTTCCCCCAGCGTCCAGCCTTCTACGGCGGTGTCCTTTCCTACATGGGAAAATTTAGATTGTATTGACTTGATTTTTTCAGTTAAATCACTTAGTATATTTTGCTGCTCTTCATTCAGCGGTGAGTGGGCGACTTGGAGATTATCATCTAGCTGTATAAATTCAGGCGGTGTGATTTCAGTAGCGGCAACGACATCATTTGACCGTTCCTCTGTTGACTGCTGCACCGGCTTGTCTGACTGAAATAATGGCTGTACGGGTAACTTGGGCAAAGACGGTTGTCCTGTTGTTAAGACACCGGTCATCAGCAGACCAATATGACTCATCGTATTTCATTTTACTAACACCCATATTTCCCTTGACAGACAAAATAGTTGTTCCTCAGGAATAATGCGTAGCTATAAGTTAAAAAAATGTAATTATTTTGGCGATAAAATCATTTATTAAGTATTTGCACTTCTAATATCTGGTTTAGAAAAATGTGGGATAGACGGATAAGTCGATTATTCACACACAAGTCTGGTCTAAATCTCTAAACTTGTCACTCTTGTCTAATGAGTCGATTATTAAACTTTGTACAATTTTATCTCTCTTGGTAAAATAATTCTGTCAAACCTATTACCCATCAATAAGCTTGAGAGCATAAAAATCCCGCTTTGCAGCGTGGCACAAATAACTATCCAGTTGAAAAGCTTGTAAAATAAGCTTTCCTCCCTTTTGCCTTCATGCACTATGGGTGGTAGGTGAGTCAGATTTTTATAATAAATAAATTTTAAATATTAATGACAAAATAAATAATTGTGTTTTAAATTTGTTAAAAAACACAACGCATCCTAATTTCCCAACCTCTTATTTGATTGATGGGTTAATTCTTTTTAATTTTTAATTGTTAACTAGCTTGTCAACTCACGCCAAGTCCTGGAACCGACTACTCCATCCGCAGTTAAGTTATGCCGGCTTTGAAAGGCTTTGACGGCTGTTTCTGTTAACGCACCAAAATTTCCATCAACTCGAACAGGGTAGCCATTCTGTGATAAAAGCCGCTGTAAGACTTTTACAGAGTCACCAGAGTCACCAAAATTCAGAGTTGGCAAACTGCGAATAGCAGCAGCTTGTAATTTTAAAGGTTGTGGTTGTTCGGCAGAATTTTCCATGTCCTGAATTTTTTATCAAACTGTTTCTCCTTCATTCCACTTTATCGGGATTAGGGAAAATTTACCTCTGTATCTCAATTTTCAAATAACTACCTGGGTTAAGCTGGCTAATTCTTTAGTTTGCAAAGCTTTTTGGATTCATTCAGCTTTAATTATTGTCGGACACTTCTTACGGTAATCAAAGAAAAAGAGCGCGGTAAGCGAAGCTATGCCGTTAGGCTTATCGCATTACCCCCGATCGGTTAATATTTTGAATAGCTGCATCAAAGCAGTGGTAACAGGTTAAAACAGGAGCGAATCTCTAACAGAGAACGGTCAAGTAGAGGTTCAAAATCAAAAAATGGATAGTACTTGCGTGTTCCGCGAGTTTTGAACCACATTACCACAACTTGTGGCAATAATCGCGGCAATACAACAAATATTGAGCTATATAACCACAGCAGCCCGTGTTGCTTTACCAAATCTTTATACATCACATCAACAGCCGGGTTTTTTCGCTCCCGTAAATAGTCACGAAACTTGAAGTCACTGGTTAAAAAGCACAATGGCAAAAGTCTCAGTTCGTCATACATATCGGTATCGCAGCCCAAGATGACATGCGTAACATCATGAGCAATTAAGATTTTCGCAAAATCCGGCGGCATTTGACTTGGATTGGTCAGATGTGGATTTACTGCGTAAAACTCTTCGATTCCTTGCCGTAGGGTTTGAGTGCTGCTTTTATCAGTATATTGGGGACGAGTACGCCTCATAATTTGCACCAATTATTAACGATACGATACAGTATCGTAATTGTTAGGCGTAAATGTCAAGCTTGCCCATACTTAGTGGTATGTGTGATTAATTTTGATGTTTTCGTAGTGAGCGATTTATCGCTCAATTTCACTTTTCTGAAGCCTTACCTACTCAGTACAACCGAGCTTGACATTACACCCAACGTTACACACAAAATTATTGAACTTTGGAAACGTTACACCTCCTTACAAGTTCAATCAGGCTGAATAGCCAGTGTGTATTGTAACCTCTGCCTAATTAGGTAATCATAGTCACACTGCCTGTATCCAAGTCATAACGACCCCCCACAATTTTTAACTTGCCCGCCTCGATCTGTTCAGTTAATAGCTTCGATCGCTTCAACCGTTCAATTTGATATTGCACATTTGCCACCACAGCGTTATCAACCGCATCGCCTGGTCGATCCTTGACTCTTTTCACGGCTGGCTTGATTGCTTTCACAAAGCTACCAATTTCGCCCAGCAGCGATTCGTTTTGTACAGCTGCGGTGACTGCCCCGCATCGTTCATGACCCAGCACCATCACTAACGGCGTGCCTAACAGTACAACCGCATATTCAATACTGCCGAGTGTTTCCGGCGTGGCAATATTTCCAGCAACCCGTACATCAAAGATGTCTCCAATGCCTTGATCGAAAATAATTTCTGCCGGCACCCGTGAATCAGCACAACTAAGGATAGTTGCAAATGGATGTTGAGCTTGAGCGACTTCCTGCAATCGAGCCGCAGATTGATCGGGATATTCAGGTTTATGTTGCACAAACCGCTGATTTCCTTCGATCAACTTTTGCAGCACAGCATCGGCACTAAGAGATTGAGGGATAGCTAAAGAGCCATTTGGCAATCCGGCGGCTTTAGCCTGTTCGACCTGCCAAAGTAAATCAGCGGCAGTTACCATCATCCCAAATGCTCCCGTAACCCCTAACTTCAAAAAGTCACGACGGTCTATGAAATGCTTCATTAGATTTATGAGCCTCTTACAGTGACGCCACACATTTTGTAGAGCGAATCTCCATTACATCTGAGATGTAACAGCTACCCCCAAATTTGTTGAGCAGTGGTCTGATGTTTTCGATTGCAGGCTTGATTTGCTCTGGCATACAAAACGCGATAACGTAAACATTATCGAGCATTGTCATGTCTAAATCTTCTGCGGTTCCTCGCAATCCTTTACCAGCAACATTGCGAATCACAATGTGACCGTGTACACCTGACTTGTCTAAACGATCTAAAATTTTGCCTAGCTCAAAGGAGTTGGCAATAATTTCTATCTTCTTAACTAGGTGCATATTATTACCTCCAAAACAGGTTGATTCCGTACAGGTATAACGGAATTCCCACGATAATGTTGAACGGGAATGTTACTGCCAGAGCGGTAGAAACGTACAGGCTGGGGTTCGCTTCTGGAACAGTCATCCGCATTGCAGCTGGGACAGCGATATAAGACGCGCTGGCACATAACACAGCAAACAAAAGTGAATCTCCCTGAGGCATACCGATAACTTTGGCAATCACCAACCCAATGCTCGCATTGAGTATTGGAATTAGTATCGCAAATGAAATGAGAAAAAATCCGGTTTTTTGCAAGTCTTTAATTCTTCTGGCTGCGACTAGTCCCATGTCCAGCAAAAAGAAGGTGAGAACACCATAAAACATGCCTTGAGCAAAGGGTTCTAATACGTGCCAACCATGTTCTCCTGTTAAGACACCAATCAGGAGGCTACCGACTAAAAGAAAAACTGAACTATTGAGAAACGCCTCTTGTAAGACTTCCGTCCAAGAAAAGTCCCGCTTTTCATCGGCGGTAAATATATTCACCAAGAGCAGACCAACAATAATCGCTGGAGATTCCATCAGGGCAAGGGCTGCGACCATGTAGCCATCATAATTAATGCCAAGCTCATTAAGAAAGGCACTAGCAGTGATGAAGGTGACAGCACTAATAGAGCCGTAGGTTGCTGCGATCGCCGCCGCATCGTAAGTATCCAGCTTCAGCTTCAGGATAAAAAACGAGTAAATTGGCACAAAACAAGCCATCAACATCGCTGCAATCAGCGTTAGCACTACTTCCTGAGTGATACCGCTTTTGATCAGTTCTACCCCCCCTTTAAAACCAATCGCAAACAGCAGATAAAGCGAAAAGAGTTTGGGTACTGGTGCCGGAATTTCTAGATCGGACTTGACAAAAACAGCAGTCATCCCCAGAAAGAAAAATAAGACTGGCGGATTCAGGATATTGGAAACGATTAAGCTGACATCCATTACCACCCCTCCTTATGCTGATGAAACTTGCAATTAATCAAATTTTTCATCTTCAAAAATTTAACTGTTGAATCATCAGTACCGTGTATTGCTACCCCATGTCAATTGTGTGCTTGTTGAGACTAAGTACTTTATAAGGGTTTTCGGTTGCGTGGAATACACTCTGTTGACATCTCCCCCAGTTGGAAACACGGGGGATTCTAAACTGATGCTGCTGCGCCGGATAGAATCCGGGCTACGCAACGTTTACGATATGATTTATTTAATCGCGTAAACAAGTCATATCGTTGTGGCACTGTCAAAGATGCCCTACCCACCTCGGCTAAGTTTAATCCCAGCTGTGTGGCTACTTTTCTCATGATGTTGGCACTACCATTGCAATCTGCATTAATGATGTGACCATCACGACTTTTGTACATACCGCGCTTTACCGCAATGACGCTGACGGTTTCCATCCTGCGGGTTTTTCACCATGCTTGTAGAGGCTATCGCCATCCAGGTAAGAGGCTCTTGAAGTGTATGCTTCCTCAGTAATTGTGAGTACAATTCCGTATTCTGGACAAAGTTGTTTTAATCTTGCAATTAATCTTCCTGTGGGAATGACCACAAAATTCTGATTACCACGCTTGCCCATATTTGAACCATTCTTCTGACCGTCATTCCAGCCAATGACAAGGTTTCCAATGCGGTCATTTAAGCACTGGTTAATAATAAACCTAGCAGCTTTGTTAACCGCCTCACGCATTTGGTTGTTCCGTTTGCGCTGCACCTTGTCAAGGTTAGAATCCCAGTAAAAATCAGATTTACCCCGCTTATATTTGGCAACCAAGCGACAATAACCTTGATTCAACGCCTTAAGCTTACGACCATCAATAATTAGGCTTTTGCCACGAGTTGAAACACCTGTTAACCAATTAGTGCCACCGTGGTCAAAACTCCAAGCTTGTGTGTAATCAAGGTTTGGGTTAACTTGAATTGGCTGTTTGCCATCATCAATAACCCAATCAATCCACAACTCACCCAAGTAAGGACGTATCGTCACTTCCTTAACGAGCGTCTGAATCGATAAACTCAGGTAGTTGCAAAGATATCTCGGTCAACAGGTGCAGCTTGGTTTGGCGGCTAATTGACGGGTAAAATTGACCACCTTTATAATTGAGTGCTTGGCGTGGGAACGTTACTGCTGCAAGTCCACCGCGCTTTCTGTACTTTGGGAATGATGGTTTATCAACTTCGCCTTTGTAGTAGGCGTTAACTAATCCGTTGTAACTGGTGATTGACTCCCCTACTGTCTTAAGTGTTTGCTGTGCTGACTGTGCAGCCATCGCTTTGTAATGTGGACTATCTTTAAGAACTTTGTCTAGCTCTGGGTAAGTCGTACTACACTTATAGTTGCCTTTCGCATAGTCAAATATATTCAAACATCAACTATCTACTCAGTTTGAGTTCGTATTTATAATGGACAAGCAATCCTACACTTGGCAGGAAGAGGCAGAAATCCTGGTATATTAACTAACCTTGGTTGAACTACGCAACCTGATATCCCCTGGCTAAAAGCATCGGGGAATTCTTTTGTTAAGATATTGTAACTTCCATTAACATCGGCATTTATTAAGCCAGATTTGGAACGATACAAACCACGCTTGATTCTACGACCTGAAGGTTTCCAAGTTTCAGGTTTGTTCCCATAATCAGGAATAGTGTCTAAATCAAGAAAGCTGGCTTTACTCGTGTAAGACTCTTCCCTTGTGTAGACTTTAATTCCTTTTAAAGCACCTTTGTAAATTAGCATGTCAACTAATTTTTTATGGGGTATTTGAACAA